>JAKAEG010000047.1 GCA_021819985.1 Nitrospirota bacterium
CATTAGTATAATCTGTGCTCTTTGAACTAAACGCACTGGAAACCGTTTTCCCCGAGCCCACATGTCTATCTTGGCCCGTTCTTCCGGTGATAATACAATTGCGGCTGCCGTTCTGCTCACGTATATATTATAAATGAACAGAATATATATGTAAAGCTATTTAAGCCGCACTACACTAGTTTTCTGATGGCAAATCTCGTAACGTCATCGGGATCGACCGACATGCCCCCGGTTGTGATGAGCAGGTCGGAGCCGGCGTTGATCAGTTCTTTCAACAGTTCCTCTATGAATGTTTCATTATCGGGGGCATAGTATGTGCCCACGATTTCACCTCCAACTGCTTCTATCTTTCCGGTTATGACAGGAGCAAAGGCATCTTTTATCTTTCCGTAATAGACCTCATTCCCCGTAATGACCAAGCCGGCTTTCGGTTTTCTGATTTCTTTGACATGAACTATCTTACCCGATTGCTCCGCGGTCCTCACAGCCGACTGCACTACATCCCTCTTGACAATCAGAGGGATGGCCCTCGTTTCCGCCACGGGCTGTCCTTTTTTCACAACTGAATTATTGTGGACCGTCGCGCACATTACATCGCCGAGCATATTGAAGGCAAGGAGGGCGTCTTTATTTACCTTGAGAAGCCCGTCCATCCCGGCAACAATGTTTATTTTCCCTTCCTTCGGCTCTTCTTTTATCCTCACACCCTCTCCCATGAGGGCGTCCGCAAGCGCATAGGCCGCTTCGTCTTCGTGCATCTCGTCGTCTGCGATATTCAGGACGAAAAGATTTTCCTTGCCGAGCCTCTGGAGATGGCAGACATCTTCTTCTCTTATAACATGCCCTTTCCTGAACGCCCTTCCTTTGAATTCGCCTGGCCTGATCTCGGTTATGTCATGGGCGAGGACAGTGCCTACAGCCTCATTTACCGGTATTATCCGTGCGTTTAGTGGCTTTTGTTTTCCGGCAAAATCAATCTGGTTTTCACACATATCATATCTCCTGCCGAGGACAAGTCGAGCCTGCGCTTAAATCCGGATTTTGGACGGCCATTTGGCTATGCGTTTGTCCGGCGGGACCCGGTTCTTGATAATAAGCGCCCTTCCTGCACGCCCTGCAAAGATGAGTGCAATGGCCGCTCCTTAGATAAAACCATTCGCCGCAACGCTCGCACCGGGCGCGCCCGGGCCTGGCCCCTGGCATCTCGTCCTCAGGGATTTTAATTTTAACCGGCTCGGAATAAAAAAGTTCTTCGTCAGGCATTATCCTGTAGGCTTCAGTCTGACAGGCGTATTTGTCTTGTATTTCCGGAAAATATTTCGTGGCCTTCTCGCGGGCATCTTCCTTAGCCACCACCCTAATAGCCTCTCCAGTCTCAAGATTGGCGAATGTGGCAGCCATCTTGCCGTAATCCATGAACTTCATTGAGCGCTTGCCCAGGCTGCAACCGGTTACGGACTGAAGCGCATCGGTGGCGCACCTGTCCACTTCGACGATGACGAGAAGTTTCTTTCTGTCAGCTCCCTTCGGGTCCGCTATTCCGACCCCGGCAAGACCGTAAATGGCCATCCGCACGCCAAGCACCTGCCCCGGGCAGAGATGTCCGTGCGTCCTTACAGATTCACTCAAGAGCGCGTCAAAATCGTCTGTTTTGGCCATCGATTCTATTGTCTGCCATCCTTTACGCAATCACTGGCCATGGAAACTGAGATGACATTTGGGATCGCCCGTATACTTCTCATCTTGTCCAGCCTCTCCTGCACATCTGCACTGTCGATGGTGACAACGATTCTTCCCTCTCCATCATAAAAAAGAACATCGCAAAGGCACGAGGTAATGAGCCTCTTAAGCACATCGCCCGTGCTCTCCGGAATGGCCATGACAATGGCGCTCGCCTTCATTAGACTCCCCATAATCCTTTCGACCCTGTTACAGAGATTTTCAATGAATCCTGAATTTGTCTTCACTTCCCATCCTTGAAAAAAAACAGTCCTCTCTGCCCCAAGTAACTACAGGGGGGGGCAAAAAACCTTTTTATAAGATGACGCTTTCCCCCAGGTTTGTTCCGTATATCTCTTCCAAGTGCAAAGACCCAAGTAGCCGGCATTCGCTCTCGATGTAATTCTTGGCAAAAGCGGCAATCTGCTTATAAAAATCCGAAGACGCCCTTGATTGCACTTCGCCCAGGAAACCATCGACCCAGCTTTGAATAAACCGCTCAAAAAATCTCTTTTCCCCGTATACGAAATCATAAAGAAGATCAGGAGACCCCTGTTTGCTGTAAAGTCCCTCTTTTTCTATGAGGAAAGACATGAAATTGAACATACTTGCAATATGGTCAGGATGGAAAACGAAGGTGTCCGCCTTGTCATTAAGGAACCTCGCTCCGAATGCGCCGTATATGACTGTCAGCTTTTCCGAGAGGTTTTTTCCAAAACCATTTTGCATGTCCGGCCCCATGAAGGCCGAGGCGATTGGCGGGACATATGTTTCCGCCACCGGAATCAAAAAAATATTTTCAAATTCATCGCAAAGTTTTTTTATCCGGGCTTTACCGGGTAAAAGTTCTTTGACGGTGAGTTCAAGCTTGCCCATTATTTCTTCGCATTGGCAGTGCTCCCCTAAAAAGGCAAGCAGACCTTCCGTGTTCAACTTCGCCAGAAGCGTCTCGTCCGGTTTTTTCGAAAACAATTCCGACAGCACGTCATATGCCAGCTTCCTGTGAAAGTTGGCCTCGTTAAACGCCGGAAGGTCCATTACCATATCTACACTTTCTCTATCTTCACGGGAGTGTCGTAGTAATTCATCGAACCGCCTACGGGATCAGTTAATGACACGGTCCAGCCATCCTTGTGAGCAATGGATTCATCGACCAGCATTAACGCGTTCAAATGCGTCCCCTGGTTTCGCGCAGAGTCACCCTCATATTTTTTGCCGTTTATATACCAGGTGCCGGAACCGCATGACCAACGTCCAAACGCCTGGGAGAAGGTTATCACGCCGGGCCGCAGGGTCAGCCTTATTCTTGCCGTGGCGGTCATTCCCTTTGTGTAGGTCGGAGAGCTAATTTTTATGCGGTCGCCATCGCTTATACTGAACCGTTTTGCATCCGGTTCACTTATTTCTATAAAATTGCCCGGCAGAAGTTCCAGGAGCCACGGGTCGTGCATGGTCCTCGACTTGGAATGGAACGGCACCTTGTATGTGGAAAGCATCAACGGGTATTCGCTTCTTGAGTATTTCTTATAGATGAGGTTTCCCTTCATGTCCCTGATCGGCTCAAGTATGGTTGTCCCGTTAAACCTCTCCCCGGTTATCGCATTATGTGTGGAGGCAATTTTTTCGTTGTACAACTGTACCTCTTTTTTCTTTGCGCTCCATCTGTGGGTCACCCATTGCGGCCCGCCCCACGGCATATAGGCAACATCCTGGTCTTCGAACCTTCCGCCCCTCGCCAGCACATAGGCGGCCTTTTTCCACTCCTCAGGCTTTAGGGCACGCGGATATCTTTTCATGTATTCCGCCACCGTAGACATTTCACCGGCATTGGCGTCCGGCACCGGACCCGATTTGACATACGAGCCATTTTCATTTTTCAACAGGCTGTCATAGGCAACGTTTGCCAGCATTTTAAGATAGTAGTCTTCCCTTACATTCAGGTCGCCGCCCTCCTGGAAGGCATTTCTGCCGAAGCCAGGCACACCCAGCCTTTTTGCCACATCGATCAGGAAATTTTCCATACAGACAGGGTTGCCTTCCCTGCTTTTCACTGTCATGGGTTCAATTACCGGCTGACGTGCGGCCATGCTCGATGTGGCATAAGCAGGCAATCCTCCAAGCATGCCCCATCCTTCGAGGTATGTGGTATCCGGGACTATATAGTCCGCATACTTTGCACTCTCCGAAATCACTATGTCCGAATTTATGTACAGAGGGACCTTGTTGACGTCTTTAATCATTTTGATCCATCCGAGGGACTCGTCATTTGCGCCCGCGTGTCCAGGGTTTGACCACGCCGGATTTCCCATGGTCATGAAGAAAATTTTTGCCGGGTATGGGTACTGGAAGTACATGCCGGCCCATTCCTCCTGCCATACGCCATCCCCAAACGGGAACCACGGACGCTTGGCGGGAAATGGAGACTGGCCAGCCGCCACTTTTTTCTTGTACTCGGAGGTCTCCTCATAAAAACTCCCCCCTTCCCTTGATATCTTTACGCCCGACGGCTTGACAGACGCCGGCCAATTCCCCAAATCGTATGGTAAATCTCCTCCGCCCATGGCCTTAGCGGCGCCGCCGCCCGCGATATATCCGCCTTGCCAGTCCACGTTGCCTATAAGCACATTCAACATAAGTATGGCCCTGGCATTATAGTACCCGTTTGTATGCTTGACAGGGCCCCTGTACAGGTCCGCAACCGCTTTCTTGCCGTGAGAGGTGAATTCCTTGGCAAGGTCCGTCATGACCTTTTTCGAGATGCCGGCTTCTTTTTCATACTCTTCCATCGAATGGGAGAAAATCTCCTTCCAGAGCATCTGCATGCTCGTCAGACAGGAAACCCCCTTTACCTTGACGGGATCAAGCGATAAAAAGCCCGTGGGCCACAACTCCGCTTTTTTGGAAGCCGGCGCAGGCATGGTTTTTTTAGACGATTGGTCAATGACATACACATGGTCCCCGTCTTTTATAAATTTACCGTAATCCTTGTTTGCTTCATCAGCTGTTACCAGCCATGAGGCATTGGAAAAACTGGGCTCGCCGTTTTTCCCTGCAACGTCGTTGTTCGGGTTTTCCAGATAGTTTTCATCATATCTTTTGTTCTCTATGATCCATCTGAGCATGCCCATGGCAAAAGCTCCGTCTCCATCCGGTTTTATCGGCACATAATCCGCATGGGCTATCTGGTTTCCTCCCCTTGGGTCGATAAATACCATTTTGCACTTTCCGCTTGACGTGGCCTCGACAGACCTCCTTGCCAAGGTCTGCATCGGGAAGTTCGCTTCATAATAATTTGCCCCGAAGATGAGGACAAATTCGGAGTTGGGCAAATCCGGTTTTAGCATTGCGCTGCCGTCGTAAGTGGCTTTCGTCGCCACGTGGTGTGAAAGCTCACAGGCGGAAATGTGCGGTATCGCGTTGACCGAACCCAGGGCATTGGCAAATCTGGTTACTAAATTATTTTGCCCGCCTTCCGCCCTGCCCCAGGTGGCCACAAACTGATTGGTCTTCGGCCCGAAATCCGGATAGTCGGGATTTGCCGGGACATACCTGTTCTGGCCATTGTTCCACAGTTGTTTAAAGCCTTCGACGAACCGTGTTTCCTCGCCGGGCACGTCCTTGAAAAGATACCCGCCGTTTACAACCTCATCAATAAGCTGCTCGTAGGATATGACCTCGAATTGTCCCGAGCCTCTTGGGCCCTTCCGTTTCAGAGGCATATAGACCCTGTAAGGGTCATACACCGTTTGCACACCGGCCTGCCCCCTGGGACAAAGCGAATGGGCGCCGTCCACATAAGGCTTCGCGGTGTCGAAGGTCCCCCCTACGTAGACCTTTGCATCCTTGGAGGGGGTTTCATATTTTATGGGCGGATTGGTGGTATGTATATGGTATGGGTTGCCGTCGAGCTTCACTATCGTGCCATTAAATACTCTGGCCATCAGTCCGCAGTCGCTATGGCATTGCTTGCAGGTTGAAAACTTCACGTCCACTCCGGGCCAGTTTTCCACCCTGCCAGGATAGACATATTTCCCGTCACGGACGAAAAATCTGGGCAGGTCCTGCTGGCTTAATCCTGCGCCTGCCGCAATGACCCCAGCTCCGAAAGTGCAATATTTTAAAAAATCCCTTCTATCTATATTCCCCATGAAAAAGTCCTCCTAGTTCTCAGTTATTGAGGCTGGTTCAACATGCTCATCTTCCCAACCGAAGATGTACCCTAGGACGAATATGAGCGTTAGGCCTATTCCGAACAGACCAGCGCACGTAAGTATCCCGTTATAGCCGGTCCATGATGGATGGAAAACCAATGACCCCTGCGCGATTTTGGCTTGCAGTTGCGGGCCCATGACGGCATTGAAGCGCATTTCGTATACTCCGGTTAAAACCAGGAGGGAGACCAAAACGCCCCAACCCTTCGACTTCCTTACCTTGCTTGAAATCAGCAGCGCCGCCGGTATCAGAAGCCCGAAAAGTATCTGGTATATATAATTTGCCCTGAGCGGACCGCCGCTGCCGAATACCATCATCCATCCATCGTACACGTCCCTTGAGGCATACGCTTTCACGGTATAAAGCCATTCGATGATATTAAAAAATATGTCAACGAGAACGGCCGCCAGGAGATATTTCGAGAGTGCAGACAAGATGCCGGTATCCACCTTGTTTTTCTTTGAGTAAAAGGTAAACCCCACTATATACAGCAGCGTTACCAGGGCAATACCGGAAACGATTGCTGAAACGATAAATACCGGCGGTATTAGCGGATTTGACCATAGCGCTCTGGCCTTAATGGCCCCGAACAGGAAACCCACATAGCCATGAAATATAAAAGCAAGCGCTATGCCGATTGAAGAAATCACCGTAAGCGCCTTTTTGTCTTTTTTCAGGGCCTCCTCGGACAGGTCCGTTTTGCCAAAGGTAAAGAATTTGGCGAGACGGCCTTTGAAATCGTCCTGCCTTGACCTTTCCACATTCGAGGGCCTGAAGACATAAAACAGCTCAAAGAGCATCAGCGCCACATAAGTGCTCCAGACAATAATGAAAACCCCAAGCGGAGAGTACGGGAAGTGATCTCTAAAATAGAGTTCCCATATGGCCCTGGAGGGCTGAAGCGCGTCAAAAAGCGGGGCCAAAGCGGCCGTCAGCAGCATAGCAAAGCTTACAATTGCCGCCAGTTTTGCAAGCGGCTCGAATTTTTTCATATGGAACGCATGAGACAGCGAGGCAATGATAAAGGAACCGGCCACCAGGCCGGACAAAAAAGGATAAACGACAATAGGCAATCCCCATACCGGGGTCTCCAGAAATTGTCCAGTCAACATTATTCATTCCTCCCTGCTTTTGCTTTATAGGGATTTTCTTCTTCTTCGACGACAGGCAGGAGCACTTTCCCCCCCAGCTTTTCATAAGCGGCGGTATTAAAGCCCATTGCGTAGGTATACATTTGTTTTACCTCGCCGGAATTTGTAGGTGTGACCAAATTCCCGTCCAGATTTATGTAATATACCTGCGGTTCGGTGCCTTGCTCCAGCCTTAGCCTGGACGTGGAATTGGCCGCAACAAGTCTCGATACTTCGCTCTTCGGGTCCAGCAAATCGCCAAATACCCTCGCCCTGCCCACACATGAGGTAACGCATGCCGGAGCCAGACCTTTGTTTACCCTGTGGACGCAGAGAGTGCATTTGTCCGCGGTCTTTTGAACGGGGTTTAAAAACCGCATGGCATAGGGACACGCCTGTACACAGGTCCCGCAGCCAATGCATTTGTCGTAATTTACGAGCACAATGCCATCCTGGCGTTTGAAGGTCGCCTTCACAGGGCATGCCGCAACACAGGGTGGGTGCTCGCAGTGGTTGCACATTAACGGGAGCATGAATTTTTTTACATTTGGCATATAATTCCCGTCTTCCGTAATTACAATCCCGTCATTGTCCTTCTCCATATGTCCCGTCTCCTGCACCTGGACGACGGTCCTAAAAACGCCAAGCGGGACTTTGTTTTCGCTTTTGCACGCTATAACGCATGCCTGGCAGCCGACACACCTCCTTAAGTCCATGACCATTGCCCATTTGTGTTTGGGGTAGGTCCCTTTGATCTTATGGAAGTTGTCGTGCCAGATGGGCAGGTTTTCCGGGTTCTCGATTGTGTGCCACTCGTTCCATCCATCGTCAGCGTCAAATGAAGGGTTCATCCAACCCATCCACCTGTGGTCCCTGATAGGGCCGGTGACTTGCCCGGTGCCTGCGGCCGGCGTGTTGTAACCGCCGCTTTTATTTTTGCTCTTCTTGACAATGGTTTGGGCCTTTGCAAACACTTTAGTGGCCTTGCCGAAGACTGTGCTCATGGCCAACGCACCGCCGGCAACCGCCGCAAACTTTTTCAAAAATCCTCTCCGTTCGTCTTTGGCAGGCACTGATTCCTTCACTTTTTCTGAATGACTGTCCATCCCTACCTCCCTTTTTGAGATAAACTCATGCATATAAATTTAGCAACTTATATGCCAACTCATAACACATTGAATTTTAATAAAACTCAAAAAAGGGATGTTACGAAAAGGAAACGGGGCAAAGGAAGGATTTAGTTATAACTTATTGATTATAAAAATAATATTTAATTTTTTAAAAAATTTTATCTCCGTTACCATTTAGTAACGTTTTTTTATCCAATTCCATAAGAATTCATTTTTTCCCAGAGTGTCTTTCTGCTTATGCCAAGTATTTCAGCAGCCTTCATTTTGCTGCCTTGCGTTATCTTGAGCACCCTCATGATGTGAATCTTCTCTGCGTCAGCGGCAACATCGGAAAGCAGTGTGCTCCTGGCTATCTGCTGGCCACCGGATAGCAGCGATGGCAGTTCATCCTTCGAGATCATATCCGCCTCCGTAAAGGTGACACACCGTTCAATAATATTTTCAAGCTCCCGGACATTGCCGGGGTAATCATAAGCCAGCAGTTCATTGAACGCCTCCGGGGAGAACCGGACATCCTTCGCAAGCCTATTCCTGAACTTGTCCATGAAAAATTCTATAAGAATTGGGATGTCCCCCGTTCGCTCCCGGAGCGGCGGAAGGCTTATCGGCAGTACGTTCAGCCTGTAATACAGGTCCTCCCTGAAACGGCCGGCCTTCACCTCTTCTTCAAGATTCTTGTTTGTTGCCGCAATGACCCGCGCATCTGACGGAAGGGTTGAGGTCCCGCCGACCCTCTCAAAAGTCTTCTCCTGCAGCACCCTCAATATCTTGGCCTGCGTGGAAAGCGGGATATCCCCGATCTCGTCAAGAAAGATGCTACCGCCTTCCGCGAGATCGAACCTTCCGGGTTTCTTTTTTAGCGCCCCGGTAAACGCGCCTTTTTCATGCCCGAACAGTTCACTTTCTATCAGTCCTTCCGGCAGCGCCGCGCAGTTGACCTTGATAAGTGGTTTCTCTTTCCGTTTGCTCTGGTAATGTATTGTAGTAGCCACAAGCTCCTTGCCCGTGCCGCTTTCTCCAAGGATCAATACCGTTGAATCAGATGCCGAGACCCTTTCAATAAGGGAAAAGACCTTTTTCATTTCGGGGCTTTCGCCCACTATATTCGGAGCACGATAGCAACGGCTCAAGTCCCTCCTGAGCCTGATGTTTTCTTCCCTCAGCCTCTTAGTCTCCAAGGCCCTTTCCACAAGCATGAGAAACTCATCAAGGGAAAACGGCTTTGTGATATAGTCAAACGCCCCAAGTTTCATCGCTTCAACTGCGTCCTTTATGCTCCCATAAGCGGTCATCATGATAACGGGGATGTCTTTCCGGCCTGTTATTTCCCTCATTATATCGAACCCGTCCATGTCGGGCAGCCTTATATCAGTTACAGCAATATCAAAAGAGTCCTGTTTAATGGCATCCAGCGCAGGGGTGCCCGTTTCTAAGCTCAGCACGTCATACCCGGCCCCCTTCAGCGCATCTTCAAGACTGATCCGCATGAGCTTGTCATCTTCGACAACAAGGACCTTTTCTTTCATTTTTTTGCCAGCCGCTCAACCGGAAATTTCAAAATAAACCTGCTCCCTTTTCCCACTTCGCTTTCAACCGAGATGTCTCCATTGTAGTTTCTGATTATTTCATACGTCAACCAGAGCCCCAATCCGGTTCCCTCGCCCACGGGCTTTGTGGTAAAAAATGGATCGAATATCCTGCCGATATCCTCAGCCATTATGCCGCAGCCGCTATCGATGACCTCGATATTCACTTGGGAATCCTCCCAGCAACCTTTTACCGAAAGGGTCCCTCCACCCTTCATGGCGTGGATAGAATTTATAAACAGATTAAGGAGCAGTTGCTGGAAATCATGCACGTCAACCGTAAAGCGCAGATCAAGGGGCACCTCGTTCATGAAAACGATGCCCCCCTTCCTGATCTTGTATTCCAGGAACGAGTATGCGCTGTCAACAGCGCTCCTGATGTTTATATCGACCGGCTTGTGCTCTCCTTTCCTCGACATCCACAAAAGCCTGCTCACAGTATTTTCTATTCGCCCCAGGCCTTCATTAATGAGGTCAAAGTACTTGTCCCTGGGGCCCGGGTTTTCACAGTTCTGCCTGAGCATCTGGAGACAGTTGAATATTCCGCCGAGGGGGTTGTTTATCTCGTGGGCCACGCCGGAGGCCAGAATGCCTACTGAGGCAAGTTTTTCCGACCGGACCATTTTTTCATGGGCCTCCTTCAGCTCTTCATTGGCCTGTTTGATCCTTGCGATCATGCTGTTGAATCTTTCTCCAAGAATGGCAAGCTCATCGTGCCCCTTTACCTGGACCTTCAGGTCGAGATAATCGCCCCGCATCTTTTCCATGGTATTGGCAAGATGTGTTATGGGTCTTATAAATCTGCGGCTCAAAAGCACGATAATTATAAAACCCACAAAGAGGAAAACCGCTGTCAATTCCACAATTTTTTTCAGGGTGGCAAGTATTTCATGCTCCTCATTTTCCAGGGACACGCTGAACTTCAGGGTGCCCCATCTCTTCCTGCCAATGGAAAGCGGCACCCCGAAATCAAGCGCGTCGTGGCCATGAGCATGGAAATGCTGGATAACGGTGCCCTCTGAAGAAAGGGCCTTGCGAGTCAACAGATCCGAATACACCTTCCCGTACCGGCTGATATCGTTGGAGGATATTACCTTGCCGTTCTCATTCAGGACTTCTATATAAAGCAGCGACAGGTCCTTTCTCCTAAACATCTGTGCTATATAGTCATCGAGAAGGCCTCCTTCCTCCACAAGCCCGAGCTTTTCATAGATCAGATCATTGATGATCGGAATGGCGAGCGTTTCTCCAAGCAAACGCCCCCGGTTTTCAGCTTCCGTGTAAAGTATGTCCTTTTCCCTCCTGACGGAGAGGTACCCCACGATGCTCATGAGCGCGATGATCGCGCAAGCCATAATAATAAAGAACTTATACTGCATGCCCATGCGGGAAAAGAACATTGATATTTTTCTCATAATCTTGTTTTCGGGTGGCACCCCCTCCCGCAGGTTTTGGGTACGGCGTTCATTTGCCCGCGCACGCCAGCATAATCACTGTCGATGGCTTTTACAAAACCGTACTGGAAAACCATATCCAGCTTCTTAAGTATTTCCCTCTGTTTCCAGGTATCCGGCTTCAAACCATACAAGGCCTTTTTAACCGCTTCGAAAACATACGGCGGGACCTTTGGTCCGATAACAAGAGGGCCAACAGGCAGAGGCCCCGATTGTCCGATTATTTTAATGCCTAAGCCCTGGAACCTCAGGGCGGTTGAGTCCTTGACAGCCCCGGCATCGTATTGCCCACTAAGCACCGCTTTTATAATGGATTCATCATAATTGAAATTGGCGAAGGCGGAGAGATCTCCAATATGTATTCCGGAATTCGCAAGCAGATATCGCGGAGCCAGGTTGCCTGAAGCGGACTGTATTGGGCCAAAGGCAAATGATCTCCCTCTCAGGTCGGAGATGCCGTGAACAGGACCGTCCTTTCTGGCTATTATCACACTTCTGTAGTATGCCCGGCCGCCAGGGGCGGGCCTGGGTTTCAGGATACATACGGCATTATATTTTTTATGGGCCTCGATATATGTGAGGGAGCCAAGAAAAGCGATATCAATTGTGCCATTGCCTATATCGGCAACTGTGTCTTCATAGGATCTTCTCAGGACGAGTTCAAACCTGTAGTGCGTTACATCCGAAAGATAATCAAGGAGCGGCTGATATTTTTCATATTCGATCCTCGGATTGTCTGCCGGTATTACACCGAGATATATGATCCCCTTTCTTCTGGAAACTCTTGAGTCGGTATTGGCCAGGCGCTCCATCCTGCGGACGGAATCATAATCCCCGTCATTTACAGCCGTGAATTTATCGATCATCATTGCCTTCAGGATGGCCTGGCCCTTCGGGTCTCTATGCATCTTAAGAAAGATGTCCTGTATTCTTTTCTTAAGGTCACGGCCAACATTCTTGTTAATGACTAACGGGGGCGCCCCGAAAGGGGGGGATTTCTCAATAATCCTCGTAAGACCCACATACGGAGAATGCTTTTTCAGCATGTAGTCATAAATGAGACTGTCTACGGAAGCCCCGTCAACCTGGTTTTTTGCCACCATCTCGATTGACTTATTGTGACTATAACTATAGATATGCCTCTTGAAAAATGTACCGGGGGTGTAATGCATCCTGGAGAGTCTGTAGTCGACATAAAGCCTGCCTGAATTTGAAAGCGGGTCGGTAAATGCAAAAGTCTTCCCCTTGAGGTACGCGAAGGATTTTACAGGGCTGTTTTTGTTGACAATTATATAAGAGTTATACGCCGGCTTGCCATTAATGCCCGGCGCCGCAAGAAGCTCAACACCGAACTTGTCATGGTCTTTGACATACGGCCCGGAACAGATAAAAGCGACATCCACATTGCCTTTTTCAAGGAGACGGTCCATATCGGCATAATCCGTGCGATAAACCATCCGGACAGGCATCCCAAGCTTTTTGCCCAAGTAATCGACAATATCCTGATAATATCTGACCGTGCCAACGGGAGTAATCATGGAGGCGATGCCGATCCTGAGAGGGAGCTTCTGGACCGCTTTTTGTGTGACGGCCAGCGCCGCCATGGATGAATTTTGCAGGGGAATAGAAAAGAATAAAACAAGGAGAAGAACCAGAAGATCGATCCGCTTGCGCCTGTTCAATTGATTGCGCATCCTATGGCCCCGCCGTTATTCGATCTCCTTTTTTAACGAGACCGCCGCTTAACACTTTCACGAATATCCCTTCTTTGGGCATCACGCAGTCACCGGCCTGATAGTATATGGCACAGCGAGTTTGGCATTCCTTTCCGATCTGGCTCACCTCGACTTCGATGCCTTCTCCTATCGTCAGTTGCGTACCCACGGGAAGACTGAGGAGATCGATCCCCTCTGTTGTAATATTCTCGGCAAAATCCCCGGGCTTCACATCCAGCCCTTTTTGCCGCATCTTTTCTATGCTTTCAACGGCAAGGAGACTCACCTGCCTGTGCCAGGCGGAGGACGCATGGGCGTCTCCCTCAATGCCGTATCCGGTCTTCAGGA
>JAKAEG010000048.1 GCA_021819985.1 Nitrospirota bacterium
ACCATGTATCACCTGCTTCCTAACCTGAGAGTAAGCTATTCGGGCAGTTACAGCGAAAGCCGCGACCTGCTGAATCTGGTGACAAACAACGTGTCCTCCAACGGCATCCTGGCGAGTTTTGCGACCGTTTGGGGGGAACAAACCGGCCTGAACGTAAGCTATGGGGCCTCTACCATGCGGCAGACCGCCGAGACGACCGTCCAGAGCGGAGGGCTTGTCTATTTCCGCGTTATCCCGTTTGATTCCTTTTCACGCGGGCCGGACACAATTCCCCCGGCGGCCCTGCAGTTTCAGCTGAATCCAAACGACACGACTTATGAGAACAGGGCCCTTATAGACGGTGACGTTAAATCCGTGGCCGCCGGAAATAACGGCAGTGTCAATATCGGGACGGCGGGAAACCCTATCCCCAATATCCCGCAGTATTTTCATATGGGCATCGAATTCCAGAATAATCCGGTCTCGAACGCCCTTTTCGTTTATGTGAGCCAGGACATAAGCAATATTGCGAATTTCAATCCGGCAACGGCCTTTTCATGGTCTGTCTACACAAGCAATGACGGCCGGATGTGGACGCCGGTGGTCCTGTCGGCCCCGGCCGCCTTTAAGACAATAGACCCCCTTGGGATGCCGGCGACGGGGTTCGAGATCGACCTGCCTGCCGATATAAACGCGGCCTGGGTGCAGGTCACTGTTTCTCCTCTTTCCTCCTTGAACATAGGCAACCTGCTCCCGAGCGAGCAGAAACAGCTGGGAAACATATTCGTAACCGAGCTTCGTGCTTTCGACAGGAAACCGGCGCAACAGGTGCAAAGCGCAACCGAAACCACCTCTTCCCAGTACATGAGCTTTGGTTTTCATACCCTTGTCTGGCAATATCCCGCAGTGGCTTTTAATTTGAGTTACGTCGCCAACTCGCAGGGCATGTCCAGATTCAGTTTTTTGGGCTCAGGAGGCCTGACGCTCAATCAGAGCTTCAGGCTGTCCAGGACACTGACGGGCACGGCCTCATTTTATACGCAGGAGTCTGCTGGCCAGACGACCGGCAACGTGGTAAGGCATGCCAATAGCGGCATATCCCTTGTTTACACCGCCGGGCTCACCTGGATACCTATCCCTGCGTTTAAAAGCAACATGCTTTACAGCGGGACAACATACTTCACCAAAGGGTCCTCCCAAATGAATTCGGTCTTCCTGGACAATACCGCCCAGCTCTACCCAGGGATAAGCGTGTATTTGAACGGCGGGGGTGATTCCCTGGGAAATTATCTTTACAGCGCTGGAGCTGGCTTTACGCCCTACCGGACCATGACCATTGGTTTAAATTATTCAGGCAACGTAACGGCAGGTTATTCCACACAAAACGACGGCGCATCCATCGCTTTTTCGCCTTTCAGTAACCTGTTTTTGGGCGTTTCAGCCAATAGGGTATCCAATTCCCTGACTTCGATGACCGCTTTGGATTATAATGTCGGGTGGTCACCTCTGCAAGGGGGTATACTGCAGTTGGGCCTCAGGTATGATGAGAGTCTTGGGTACGGCCCTGATATGGGCAAGACAAGGACCATAGGCGCAGACGCTGATCTGAGGCTCACTCCCAGCGCCTTCCTGGATGTCGTTTATTCCATCCAGAAAAGCGAAAGCAGCATCTCACAAACGAATAGCAATAATATTTTCCTGCAGTTCAGAAAGATGATGTAAAGCGAATTCAAGTTGACAAAAGGCATTGGAAAATATCATAATGTAGCAACGCAGGTTGACAGATAACAATGGCTGATCTTAAGAAACTATCTCTGCTAATAGCGATTCTTGTTTCCCTTGCCGGTTGCGGCGGCAACTCGGGCGTTTATCACGATAAAAACATGGATTTTGGCGCCATCCATACTGTTGCCATATTGCCGTTCGGCAGTCTGGAGGGAGGCGGGACCGCCGCTGAAATGGTAAGAGACGATTTCATGGGGTCCCTGCTGGCTACCGGCGCGATTTATGTGATCCCGTCCGGCGAGGTGGCGCACGGCATCGGAATAACCGGTATGCAGTCCCCCATGGCGCCTTCAACGGACGAGGTGAAAAAGTTCTGCAGCCTTGAGAAAGCGGATGCGGTGATTACCGGGATAGTAAAGGAGTACGGACAGGTCAGGAACGGATCCGCGGAATCCGATAAGATAGCTGTAAGCATCCAGATGATAGAAGGGCAGACTGGCCGGATAGTCTGGTCCGCCGATGTCACTAAGGGCGGCATCACGGTCATGGACCGGCTTTTCGGCGGGGGCGCCGAGCCCATGAACGTCATAACGCAAAAAGCCGTAAATGACCTTATCAAAAAACTTTTCATGTAAGCCTGTCTCCTTCCTTTTTTTTATTCCTCTGCTTGCGTCGTTTTTTTTCGTCCAGGGATGCGCCACAAGCAGGACGGTAGCTCCCATTTCCCGCGCTGACGGCAAGGATATGACCATAGCAGTCATGCCGGTCCAGAACTTAAGCGGAGTCGATGCGCCGCTGAACCGGATCAGGCGGATAATTTTGGAAAATCTCAGGAGACAGGGTTTCCACCTCGTTCCGGACAGTGTGCTGGACGATACCATGGCCAAACACCGGATACGCTATGTGGGAGGCATCAGCATGGAAATGGCTGGCATCTTTAAAAAAGAGGCAGGGGCCGATGCCGTACTGGCCACATCTCTTGAACTCTATGACGGGACCCATTATCCGCCCAAAGTGGCGCTTTTTTCCAGATTGGTCGCGGCTGGCGGGCCGCGCCCCAAAATCCTCTGGATGGATAGTGTGGCCATGTCCGGTGATGATTCGCCGGGACTGCTGGAGACAGGCCTTGTATACAATCCTTACGTGCTTGTTGGCAAGGCGGTCAAGAGGTTAGCTCTGTCTCTCTGTAATGCACTTGCCGGTGTGAAGACCAGCAAGCCGGGCGTCACAATGGCGGGGAGGTTCAAACCCGATGACCTTTTTGTTTCCCCAATATGGGACCCGGCCCGGAAATATAAAGTGCTCGTGATCCCATTCTATAACGTGAGCGATAGAAGGAACGCGGGTCAGATAATGCAGATGCATTTTACGGAACAGCTTTTGCGCCATCCGGAAAACTTTGAAGTCTTAGAGCCGGGGCTTATCAGGCATGAGTTTCTGAATATACGGATAATCCAGTGGGACGGCATATCCATTGAAAACGCAAAACTGCTCTTCGCCCTCCTTGACGCGGATCTTATAGTGACCGGTAAAGTGCTGGAATACCGTGACACCGGGGACCCGCTGGTCGCAGTCAATGTGATCGCAATTGAAAGGAAAAGCCGGCAGATAGTATGGTCCTCCACCGAATACTCCAGTGGCAGCGACGACGTCTATTTTTTTGATACCGGAAAGATAAGTACGGCCCATACCATCGCCTCTGAAATGGCAAGATGGGTGGTTGAAGACATGATTAAGCGGAATTAGACCGCCTGGACACCGCAAAAAAAATCCGTGGTCCCTTTTAAAATTGAAGCCGTAGAGGGGAATATCCTGCAGCCCCATATAAAAAAATTTTTTTATCAGCCGGTGACCGGACGTCTGCCCAAAAAGATATCGGCGGCTGCCAGCCGGTCCTGAGCTTTTTAACTGTGACTTTGGGCACAGCCTTGAATTTTAAATGTAAGGTATGTTAAAACATTAAGTCTTTTATGAACTCTAAACCGGCAAATCTATACAAAGCGAGAATAACAAATATGTTAAAGAAGGCTTTCCCCGCCCTGATATTTATGCTTTTGCCTGCACTCGCGGCCGGGGCATCCTTACCAGGCTCCGTTTCATCCGGCAAGAGCACCATCGGGATCACAAACAGCGCCGCCAATAAGAACACCCCCGGGAAGCTCCCCATCATAGACGGGCAAGAGGCACTGGCTTCGGTGGCGGGTGACCCGATAACGGTTGAGGAGTTCAACAGGGTACTGGCCCAGCTGCATAATAGCGCCTCCGAGGAAAAGCAAAAAGAGGAGCAGCAAGGAAAAAAGGACAATGGGCAACCAGCGCAGCGGATAGATTACGCGGGCGTGCTCGACAGGCTCATAAATGTCAGCATGGCCGACCATGAGGCAATGAATATCGGGCTGGATAAACTTCCCCAGGTAAAAAAGCAAATAGAGTTGTATTCGGACAGCGTCCTTATGGGCATGGTGGGCCCGAAAGACATGAATCAGGTAAAGCCGGACCCCTCCGTTGAACGCAGCGTCTACAGGGGGCTGGTCAAGGAATATAAGATAAAATCGGCCATATTCAACGTAAAGTCTTTCGCTGAGGAAGCGCAGAAGGCGATACAAACTCAAAAAGAGCGCGACGAGCACCGGAGGGCCGTAAACCTGTTGAACTCCTGGGCGAATAATGTAAAGGCCGGAGAGGATTTTGACAAGGTGGTCAGGGTTGCGTTAAAAAAAGGTTTCGCAGTCGGCAGCAATTTAAAAGGCGTTTACGTAAAGCCAGGCAAGATGCCCGCCAACATCGCAGCCGTCGTAGGCAAAATGAAGGTAGGACAGACAAGCCCTTTGTTGCGCGCAGGGGTGAATGAATTCGTGCTCCTGAAGCTGGTCGCTGTGCGCTACCCCGAGGGGGACAGTGCGGCCATGGATGTGGCCAGGCAGGAGGCCCTTAAGGCGGCGAGGTTCACGCGGTTTGTTTCCTACGTGGATGTGTTGCAAAAAAAATACGTGACGATGCATGCGGATGTCTGGCGGGATTTGGACAAGATAGATTATACGGCCAAGAATTTCGATATATACAAACTTGAAAAAGACAAGCGGATTCTTGCGGATGTCAAATGGGGCAAGCCTGTCACCGTAGGAGAGCTGGCGAAGGCGATCAATACCAAATTCTATCACGGTCTGAGCACCGCAAAAAATCCAGAGGTACTGGAGGCCAAAGGTTTTCTTTTTCGTGAAATACTAGCCAAAAGAGCACTTAGATCCGAGGCCATTGCAGAAGGCCTTCAAAATACAAAAAAGTACACTGACGCAGTCGATGACTATTCCCATACCCTCCTTTTCGGCGTGTTTATGGACACGGTGGTAGTTCCCCAGATAAAACTGAAACCCGCCGACCTCGTGGCTTATTACAAAAAAAACATAGCGGATTACTCCGCGGACGAGATGATGAGGATCAGGGCCATAGTCTTCAAAAAAAGTAAGGATGCGGAGGGTGCGGTTCTAAAACTAAAGCATGGCGATGAGTTCCACTGGATAAAAACCAATGCTCAGGGTCAGGTTTCAAAGGACGGAAATGGGCTTATGGATTTCGGGGACAAGCTTATATATGTCAACACCTTTCCGAAAGACGTCCAGAAAGCGCTCAAGGGTGCTAAAACGGGGGACGCAAGGCTTTATGAAGGTCCTGAAAAGTTGTTTTACGCGCTATACGTGGAAAAAGAAGTCCCTCCGGCGCCCAAGCCTTTTGAAGAAGTGAAGGACGAGATAAAGCGGAAGGTGTTTGGAGAGAAATTTATGGATACGTCGAACCAGTGGTTTGCCAAGCTCAGGAAAGCGTATGACGTGCGGATTTATGATGACAGCCTCAGGGTCAATCACCCGGATGACGCCAAAAAAACAAATAAAACAAATAAACTTTAAAGGACCGGTATGTGTAATGTTTACCTTTAATGCCAAATCCAGGTCGCTGATATTGACAGGTCTGTTCGCGCTTTGCTGCGCGGTTTTTCTTTTCCCGAACAGCAGCCGGGCAGCATGGAAATTCAAACAGCAGGGGTGCTTAGACTGCCATAAGAATTTCAATACGAAATACCTTTCCTTGAAAAATTTGCATCCTGGCGTCAAAGAGGGAAAATGCGAGGACTGTCACATCCGGCACGGACTCGTGCCCGCTTTGCTCTTGAAAGGCTCAGGCAATGACCTTTGTCTGAAGTGCCATGACGTGAACAAAATGGGCCTCAACAAAAAATTCATTCATTCGGCGTTGGAAAACGGCGGCAAATGCATTTCATGCCATAATCCGCACGGTTCCGATCACGATCACCTGCTTAAAGCCGAAGGGAACGACTTGTGTTTCCAGTGCCATAAACGTGAGGAATTTACAAAGGTGGACATGCATCAGGTCCTGAAATCGACCGGGTGCGGAGCTTGCCACCTGCCGCATAGCGCGGACCAGAAGGACCTGCTTAAGGATGGTGCAGTAAAACTATGTCTCAGCTGCCATGATGCGACAAAGGACAATTTCAAAAAAGAGCACGGCGGTTACCCGGTGGAAAAAGGCAAGTGTACTGTGTGCCATAATCCCCACTCCTCATCCGGTAACAAGCTGCTAAAAACGAGCGCTCATGAACCGGCAGTTTCGGGGCAGTGCTCCAAATGCCATAACGCGCCGGACTCGAAGACTCCGTTCGGCATTGCGAAAACGGGCGATGAGATTTGTTACCAGTGCCATAAAAAAGACTCTCTTACAGGTGGCGGAGATGTGTTGCATGCCCCGTTTAAAGAAGGGATGTGTCTTTCCTGCCATGATCCTCATACGTCGGAATATGACAAGCTGCTGGTAAGGGGCGGCAACAATCTGTGCGTAACCTGTCACAAGGACGAGGGGGGCAAGCTCGAAAAACCCCATGCCCCCATGGACAGTAAAAAAGGGTGCCTCTCCTGTCATGCTCCGCACGCCTCAAAAAACAATTCACTTCTTTTAAAGAAAGACGCGGAGATGTGCTATTCCTGCCATTCCCAGGAAAAAGCCCGGCAGAGCAAATATGAGCATTATCCTTTTGACAAGGGCATGTGCACAACCTGCCACAATCCTCACGGCTCGGATGTTCCCGGAATGCTTAAAAAGAGGATTGACAGCCTGTGCTATTCGTGCCATACGGGCGCGCAGCAGGCTTTCCAAAAGGCGATCGTGCACGATCCCGTTTCAAAATCAAACTGCGACGCCTGCCACAGTTCGCATGGTTCCAATGAAAAGGATTTTCTAAAAGCTTCTGGAGGCGCGCTTTGCTCGAAGTGCCATGCAGATTTCATGAAACCTCTTGGCATTGGTGATAATCATATGCCATTTAGCGAGGGGTTATGCCTCAAATGCCATGATCCCCACGCCAGCAATATCGATGGCATGTTGAACGCCAACCCGCAAACGGTATGCTTCCAGTGCCATTCGGACATACGGTCCCGGATCGACAACAGCACGAGCAGCCATAAGCCTGCGGCCGACGGCCTTTGCACGAAGTGCCATAATCCGCATAAAACGAAGCTGCCCAAACTCATGATCGCGCAGAGCCCGGATGTTTGCCTGGGTTGCCATAAAGGGATAGAGGCGAAGATACACGGCGCCAATGTCCATCCCCCGGCCACCGGAGACTGCCTGCGGTGCCATAAACCCCATTCTTCCGATCAGCCGTCGCTTATTGCGGCAAAATCGCTGCAGGACATCTGCTCCGCCTGTCATAATCTTGCTGACCAGCAGTTCAGCCAGTCCCATATCGGCATCAGTTCCGCCGTAATGGACTGCGCAAGCTGTCACGACCCTCACGGTTCCAAGAAGGACCCAAAGTTCTTCAAGGAAAACATGCACCCGCCGTTCGAGGCTCGGGAGTGCGGCCAGTGCCATATAGTGGTGAAGAAATGAAAGGAGAAGGGATCAAGTTGAGGTTTTTCAAGGTTCTTTTTCTCATAACGTTCATGGTTCTTGGCCTGGCCTGGGCCGTTACGGCCCAAGCGGATGACAGCAGATTTTTGCTGAAGCCTGATGCCAGGATGAAAATATGCCTGTCATGCCATACGGACATGGCGGACAAGCTGAAAAGCAAATACGTCCATTCAGCACTTACAACGGGCGGCGACTGTACCGTATGCCATAGCCCGCATACTTCTTCCCATGGGAAGCTCCTGGCCGACAGCGTCGGCAAGCTCTGCTTCACCTGCCATCCTGACAGGATACCTGCCAACGCAAAGAGCACGCATAAACCCGTAAACGAGGGTAAATGCATTTTATGTCATGATCCCCACGCCACTAACAACCCGTTCCATCTCTTGAAGGCCGGAAACGAAGTCTGTTTCCAGTGCCATAAAAACAAAAAAGAATGGGTTGCCAAAGTTAAATTCAAGCATTGGCCGGTGGATAATGGCTGCACCAACTGTCATGAGCCGCATGGGTCGGCGGTATCCGGCTTCCTGCTCAAGCAGCCGGTTCCCGATCTGTGCCTGGGCTGTCATAAACTGGACGATCCCGAGATAATGAAACAGCATGATTTTTACCCGATGCAGAAAGCCAAATGCATACTGTGCCATAACCCTCACGGATCTAACCAGCCCGGCATCCTTTATGATAATGTCCATCCGCCAATGGCGGCCAGGATGTGCGACCAGTGCCATGAAGGGAAGACCTCGCCCACTCCATTCAAACTCAGGGCAACCGGGTACAAACTTTGTGCGAAGTGCCATACGGAGAAAGTAAAGGACATTATGGGCAAAAACAGGGTGCACTGGCCCTTGCTTAGCAAGAAGGGTTGCATCAATTGCCATAGCCCTCATGCCTCGCCGCAGAAATATCTGCTGAAGGCGCCGATGAAACAGCTCTGCGGGCAATGCCACGCGGATACCATAGCGCGCCAGGACAGGTCAAAAACGAAACACAAGCCGGTGCTGGAAGGTAAGTGCACGGCTTGTCATGATCCGCATTCCTCTAACTATGCGTTTCTCATCAATCAGCCTGCGGTGGCGAACATACCTTCCAATACCAAGTTGCCCTGGGCGACCCTGGTTGTCAATCTCTGCGGACAATGCCACAATTGGCAGCAGCATTCAACACATCCCGTGGGTGACAAGGTAGTGGATTTAAGGAACAAGAACACTCGTGTCATGTGCCTTTCCTGTCACAGGGTCCACGGCACGGATAATAAATATATGCTCCATTTCTGGCCGATAACGAACATGTGCACACAGTGCCATAAGGAGTTCCAAAGATGAGGAAAATGCATCGCAGGCTCATAAAAATCGTTCTCATAGCCGCAGTCCTGGGTTTGCCCGCAGCGGCGTTTTGCGCCGGCTCTCAGTTCATCCCTGACACGTCCATATATTCCGTGGACAAGGGCGGGCTTAATAAACCTGAGGGAGTTGCCTGCAGCTCCGTATACGAAGATATAGTCGTAGCAGACACCGGCAACGGCAGGCTCATGAGATATACGTTTAAGGGCGGCGAGGTCAAGGATGAGACTGAGATCAAAGTGTCCCAGATCACCTATCCCATAGAAGTGCAGATGAACTCCCAAGGCGAGATATTCGTCCTGGACGGCCAGCAGAAAAAGATCGTGAGATTGTCAGCGAAAGGTAAATTCGAGGGATATGTCGATATGGCGGGGGCACCGGATGCCGGCTCGGTGATCCCAAAAAGTTTCAAGATCGGCTCAAACGATGATATCTATATACTGGATATTTTCGGAGCAAGGGTGATCATTACCGACCCCGCCGGGAAATTTCAAAAGCAATTCGACCTTCCCAAGGACGCGGGGTTCATTACAGATTTGACGCCGGCTACCGGCGGAAAAATTATCCTTCTGGACAGCGCAAAGGCTGTGTTGTATATATCTTCGCCGGACGGCACCTCGTTTTCGCCATTTACCGGGAACCTTCGGGAGTTCATGGATTTCCCGACCGGCATTACTTTCAGTAACGGTCTTATCTATTTGGTAGATAAAAACGGAGGCAGTATTGCGCTTATAGGTATGGATGGATCCTTCCACGGCCACCGCTCCGGTCTTGGGTGGGACGAGGGGCTCCTGTATTTTCCGGCCCAAATGTGTGTGGAAAGCGATGGTTATGCTGTAATCGCGGACAGAGAGAACAATCGGGTACAGATATTCAGGATTGTTAATACGGCGTCCTGAGGTGGATTCCCCTGAAATGTCGGGTCGCCAGAGGGGTTTTTTTTAAAAGTGGGACCCAAAGGCAAAAAAATAATTGTCGTAATGCCGGCCTATAACGCCGCGGCAACACTCGGGAAGACCTATATGGATATACCCAAGGAGTGGGTTGACGAGATAGTCCTGGTGGACGATTTCAGCCGCGACAAGACCGTTGAGGAAGCCAAGGCACTTAATCTCAAAGTAATCGCCCATTCCTACAATATTGGTTACGGCGGTAATCAGAAGACCTGTTATCTTGAGGCTCTGAAAGACGGGGCGGATATTGTAGTGATGCTCCACCCGGACTACCAGTACGACCCGAGAATTATCCCTGAACTTGTCAAGCCGCTTCTGGGGGGGGAGACAGACGCGGTGTTCGCCTCACGGATGCTTCACAAGCCGCTTGCCGGCGGGATGCCGCTTTATAAGTACATTGCCAACAAGACGCTCACATTTGTCGAGAACCGGGCGATGGGACTAAACCTCTCCGAATATCATACCGGTTACAGGGCGTACGGCCGCCAGGTGCTCGAAAGGATCCCTTTTCTGGATAATTCCAATGATTTTGTGTTTGACAATGAGATCATCGCACAGCTTGTGCATTTCGGTTTCAGGATAAAGGAGATCCCAGTCAAAACGCATTACGGTGTGGACTCCTCTTCCGTTGGTTTTTTATCAAGCATAAAATACGGCTTGGGCGTGCTTCGCACAATAAACAAGTACAAGCTCCATAAATCCGGGGCAAGGAAATACCGGTTTCTGGAAGAAAAGCGGTGAGCCCGGCAGCAAGCCGCTGTCCTCTTTGCGGCCAATCACTATCCTCTTACAAAAATAAAAAAAGTTGCCGTATCGAAAATGCCGGGGAGGGCGGGCTGGATAAATGCTCTTCGTGCGGACTGGTTTTCCTGAACCCCGTTCCCGATGATCTCTCGGCATTTTATGAGGGGTACAGGGGTGAAGAGGGAAAGCGGTTTCTGAATCGAGTAGAGTCCGTCGTGAAGTTTTTCAGGCGGCGCAGGGCGAGGGCCGTTAACAGACTTTTTCCCCGCCCGGGCAGAGTTCTCGATATAGGCTGCGGCAGGGGGCAGATGCTGCGTGAACTGAAATCCATGGGGTGGGAATGTTTCGGCACTGAGTTTCCGGGGCAAGCATCCAAATCTCTGCCTTTCACAGTATATGAAGGAGATCTGGCAGAGTTGAAGCTCCAGCCCCAATCGTTTGATGCGGTCACTTTATGGCACGTTTTTGAACACCTGAAGAACCCCTTTTCGGCCCTCGATGAAATAGGCAGGATACTTAAACCGGGGGGGCTCCTTGTCATCTCGGTTCCCAATATAGAAAGCATTCAGGCGAAGATTTTCGGCAGGAACTGGATACATCTGGATCTGCCAAGGCATATTTATCATTTTAGCCCGCACTCGCTCTCCCGTGCCCTGCAAACGGGAGATTTTACTGTCCTAGATTTGAGGCATTTTTCCGCTGAATATGGGATGTCCGGGGTGGTCCTCAGCCTTGGCGCGGCGCTTACGGGGAAAGGTCCCGATTTTTTCAACGCGCTCAGAAACGGCGATAAAAGCTTCGGTGTCTATGGCATACTTATTTTTTCTCTCATTCTTGCGCCTTTTGCCGCCGCCTTTTCAACCGCGGAAGCGCTTCTGAAAAGGGGCGGGGAGGTAATCGTGCTTGCCCGGAAATCCGGGAAGGACACCGGTATCGGATAAAAAACGTGTTGCAAGGACCTCCAATGAAAAAATGGGGTTTTTTGCCCCTCTTTCTTTTTTTGATTACCGTTGCGGTTTATGCCAATAGCCTTTTTTCGGGCTTTGGTTGGTATGATAAACCGCTGATAATCGCCAAACAGGAGTTTTTTAGTCATCCGGAGAATGCCCTTGCCCTCCTTGCATTGCCTGATGTGGCCCTCGGGACCAGAGAGAAACCGCCTTATTACAGACCTCTGGACACGCTTTCCTATATGCTTGATCACTATCTTTGGGGATTGAACCCATTCTGGTATCACCTTGAAAATGTTTTGCTCCATGCCCTGGTGGTCGTCCTTTTTTACCTCCTTTTAATGGAAGTTTTTGAAAACAGGAAGCTTGCTTTTTTCGCCGCCACTTTATTTGCAGTGTATCCGGTGAACACGGAGTCCGTTAATTTCGTCTCGGCGCGGAACACCATTTTTTGCGCGGCTTTTTCCCTGGCCTCTCTTTTATTTTTGGCAAAAAGCGGTGCTGAAATGAATGGCGGGAGCATCCAGGAGAGCGGGCGGGCGAATATGACAAATAAAAAGTCCCTGGCATCAGTTCCCCTGAAGTCAGGTGGAGCCAAATGGATAGCGCTTGCCTTTTTGGCCTATTTTCTGGCCCTTTTCAGCAAGGAACCGGCTGTGGTCCTGCCTTTTTTTCTCCTTTCGTTCGGATTTGTCTCATGTGAACAGAAATTTAAAGTAAAAAAAACCGTACTCGCCGGTTTTTTTGCGATTACGGCAATATATTTTGTAATCAGGCATCTTGTGCTCGGGGCATTCATTGCAAACTACGGAATGAGTTTTTCCCTCTCCAGATTTAAATTCATAACAGCCGTTTATTTTGAGCATTTCAGGCTTTTTGTTTATCCGTTCAAACTGAACGCGCTTTATACGGAACAAAAGATCGTCTTCAGCCCGCTTAAAGCTGCTGCCGCAATTTGCGGCGTGCTGTTTCTGCTGTATTTTTCCTTGAACAAGAAAAGTCCGGCGCCGGTGCGGGCCGGGGCGCAGTGGATCTTCTGGGGCCTCTTGCCGGTCTCGAACCTTGTAAAAATACCGAGCGCCCCGATTGCCGAAAGGTTCCAGTACACGATCATTTTCGGTTTCGTCCTTATCCTTGGATATTTGGTTGAAAAGTTGGCCCTGAGGAAGGCCGTAATTGGTATGGCGGCACTATTGGCTCTGGCAATAATTCTTGGCGCACGGACGTTCGAAAGGAATTTTGTCTGGAGGGATGATATCAGCCTCTATAACAGCATGATCCGTTCCGACCCCTGGAACGGGACGGCTTATTTCAATCTTGGCAATGATTATGGGGAGCGAGGCGACTTGGAGAGCGCAGTAACGGAGTTCAGGACGGCCTTGGCGAAGGACCCTGAACTTTTAAAGGCCCGGGTAAACCTCGGGGTCGCCTATGCGAAAGAGGGCCGTATGGATGAGGCCGCGCAGGAATTCAGGAGTGCGCTTGCCAAGGACCCCGGATATATAATGGCGCGAGTCGACCTTGGAACGGCATATATGGAAAAAGGACTTCTTCCCGATGCTATCAGGGAACTCAGGGTGGCCGTCAGTATGGGCCCTTCAGTTCCTGGTGCGAACCTGGTCCTTGGGAAGATATATGAAAAGGCAGGTCTCCACGATGACGCCGCAAGAGCAT
>JAKAEG010000358.1:0-1440 GCA_021819985.1 Nitrospirota bacterium
TCCCTCCCCACAACCCTCTCCCAGTGGGAGAGGGGGGATCGAAGCGGAGGGTGAGGGATTGATTCTTACGGTAAGCTGCTATTTCCGCTCATGGGACCTCTGGGCGGGTTTTCCCACCAATCTTGGAGGCATAGAACTGCTTAAAAGCTACGTCGCTGGCGAGGCCGGATTAAAGAACGGGCCCATGTATGCCTACAGCGCGGGCGCGCATATCTATGGCTACCAGGAAGACCTGGCCAGGCTGCGCACCCTGAAGACCGCAAAGAAGTAATTAGTAAAAAGGAATTGTCGGGTTACCCACTGCGGGGACCAGTCCCCTTCGCGCTAACCCGGCCTAGCTGTTTTTTATAATTTTATGTAGGTTGGGTTAGCGGAGAGTCTGGTCTCCGGAGCGTAACCCAACATCTCCATAGCCCCCTGCTTACATACAACGAATTGCCATCAATCTCTCCTGTGATACAATAAACAAGACAAATCTTTCAAAAAAAAGGAGCACCCAAATAAATGTCATATGTGATCGGGTTTGCGGGAAAAGGCGGCACGGGAAAAACGAGCCTTGCGGGCTTGACCATCCGGTTTCTTATGGAAAAAAATAAAGGCCCGGTGCTTGCCGTGGACGCCGACAGCAATTCATGCCTCAATGAGGCCCTGGGCGTCGACGCCCATTCCACGATAGGGAAGCTGCGGGAAGAATCCCTTACGGCCGTCCGGAGCGGGGGCGCAAGACCCGGCGGCATGAGCATGGAGGAGCTTTTCGACTATCAGGTGCAGCAGTCCATCATTGAATCCAAGGGGTTCGACCTGCTCGTAATGGGCCGTCCGGAGGGCCCCGGCTGCTACTGCGCGGCAAACAATATCATCAGGAAATATACCGACAAGCTTTCGGATGAATACCCTTATGTTGTCATAGACAACGAGGCCGGTATGGAGCACTTAAGCAGAAAAACAACCCATAAAGTGAATCTGCTTCTGGTGGTAAGCGACGCCTCGAAAAAAGGGATACTTACGGCAAAAAGGATCGACTCGCTTGTGGACGAGCTTAAGCTGGACGTGGACAAAAGGCTGTTTCTCATAAACAGGGCCCCCGATGGGCATGACGGAGACATTAAGGCCACAGCCGGTGAGACCGGGGTTAAAATATCAGGTATGGTCCCCGAGGACAAGGCCCTGTTCCAGTACGACATGCAGGGCAAGTCCGTACTGGAGCTGCCTTTGGACTCAGTAGCGCTGAAGGCGCTGTACGGAATTTTAAATGCGATGAATATACCGTAGACTCAAAAAAGGAGAACTGTATCCCCCCACCCGCCCTTAGTTAGATTCTGTTGCGAAAGCGTTTTTCCGCAACGGATGATAATGACTAGTGGGGCACATGTTTGATCGTCTTTAGGCCGTCATTCCCGAGGTAGTAATCGGGAATCCAGTGACTTTTTTGTTTTAAAT
>JAKAEG010000358.1:1450-2824 GCA_021819985.1 Nitrospirota bacterium
AATCGGGCGAGGGTGAAAAATCCTTAAATGGTATAATCTAAGCCATGAAAGTGGTCGATTCCATCCAGATGCGCGAGATAGATTCGCGCACCATTACCGAGTACAACCTATCAAGCCCGGTGCTCATGGAACGGGCGGGGCTTTCCGTTTTCAACAGGATAAAAGAGCAATTCCAGCCGCAGAAAACTAAAACTCTCGTCCTTGCCGGTGGAGGCAATAACGGCGGAGACGGCCTTGTGATAGCACGATTATTGAAAAACGATGGATGGAATGTGAAAGTCCATTTCCTCTCGACACCTCAAAAGGCAAGCCCGGACTGCAAGGCGCAGCTTGAGACCGCAAAAAAATTCGGCGTACCCATTATCTATGCCGCCCCCCAAAGACCGGATTTCCACGCGGCCATCATTGTGGACGCAATACTTGGCACAGGATTGACCAAAGACGTTTCCGGGAAACTGGCCCAGGTGGTGGAAGACGTAAACCGGTTCGGGGAAAAGGTTGTGGCCGTCGACATTCCTACAGGCATTTCATCGGACAACGGCAGAGTAATGGGTGCGGCCATAAGGGCCGACTTTACGGTTACCTTCGGCCTGCCAAAACTGGGGCATATGATGCATCCCGGCGCGGAGCACACGGGCCGCCTCTTTATCGAAGATATCGGGTTCCCGCGCGAGCTTCTGATTTCGGACGGCCTCCCCTGCGAAATTATTGAAAAAAGGCAGGCGGCGCAATTAATCCCTGAACGGCCTGTCTTCTCTTATAAGCAGACATTCGGCCATGTCCTTTCGCTTGCGGGCTCAAGGGGAAAAACCGGGGCCGCCCTGCTCTGCGCAAAGGCGGCGCTCAGGACGGGCGCGGGCCTTGTGACCATGGGCATCCCGGAGGAAGCGGCGGACGTCTTTCAAACCAGGGTAACAGATGAGATGACATTGCCGCTGCCTTCAAACGCGGGGTCCCTTTCCATGGCTGCCAAAGAGGGCATATTTTCTTTTATCCATGAGCGGGCAGATGTGCTTGCGGCCGGTCCGGGGCTTGGCGGCACACCCGATAGCAGGGCGCTGGTCCCGGAACTGATAAGGTCCTGCACCGCACCAATGGTGCTGGACGCGGATGCGCTTAACGCCATGAACGGGGATTACTCGCCGCTGTCCCAGGCAAAGGCCCCTGTCATAATAACCCCTCATCCGGGAGAGATGGGAAGGCTTGTTGGTAAAAAAACCGCAGACATCGAAAATGACAGGATCGGATCGGCCATTACTCTTTCAGCCAATTCCGGGGCGTATGTCATTTTAAAAGGCGCGCACACAATAATAGCCTCTCCCGAAGGCAGGTGCTTCATAAATCCCACGGGCACGCCGGGGATGGCAAAGGCCG
>JAKAEG010000359.1 GCA_021819985.1 Nitrospirota bacterium
GCAGTCTGGCTCGGCTCGAAGTTCGGCATCAGCAGAGACAGGGTGGGTAATTCATTCATCAAGGCCCATAACAGCCTTATAAAGTCCTATGCCGGAAAATTCAGCCCCGAAAGGCCATTGGTACTGCTGCCCCGCTGCCTTAAAGCTGAAACCAGAAAAGAGATACTGGCGGCAGCCGGAGAGGGCCTGTTCAAGGTGGTTACCGTTATCGGCGGCGAGGAGGCAAGGAGGGCCATAGAGGAATACAGGCCGACCTTCATTGTCGCCGTGGCCTGCGAGCGGGATCTTATGAGCGGCATGAAGGACGTGGCGGAGAAAGTGCCCGTGCTGGCAATTCCCAATATGAGACCTGAAGGGCCGTGCAAGAACACGAGCGTGGAGATGGAAGACTTCAGGGCAGCGGTCATCTTTATAAAGGAGGAGTTGGAGAAGTTTCAGTCCAAAACAAAAAACAGCGACGCGCAATGAAAAATAAAAGGACGCGCTTTCAACCAGGGCTTTATAAAAACCTTACATGGCATTTCATAAAGAATACCTTCTCGGGTAAAAAGAGGTTCCCGCTTGTATTGATGCTTGAGCCTACCCATCGCTGCAACCTGGCGTGCGCGGGCTGCGACAGGATAAGGACGGCGGCCGAAGGTGACCTGCCGGTATCAGCCTGCCTCGAGGCCGCAAAAGAGTGCGGGGCGCCGGTGGTGGCCGTAACCGGCGGCGAACCCATGCTCTACAAGGACTTGAAGCCGCTTATAAAAGGGCTGCTCGATGAAGGTAAATATATTTATCTCTGCACAAACGGGATACTTGCCCAGGAGTTCATAGAAACTTTCACGCCCCATCCGGCCCTCACATTGAATTTCCACGTGGATGGCTTGGAAACCACTCATGAAAAGATCACCGAACTGCCCGGCTCATTTAACAAGGTGATGGAGTCCATACGGAAAGCGAAGCAAAAGGGTTTCAGGGTCAGCACGAACACGACCGTTTATAAATCGTCCGAACCGGAGGAGCTTGAGGGTCTTTTTGACCTGCTTAACTCTATAGGAGTGGACGGAATGCTTATTTCTCCTGCATTCGCTTACCAGAGCGTGGAGGACAATATTTTTTTCAGCCGCAAAGAGATCATTGAAAAATTCAACCGGATGTCCGGGTTCCTTAAAAAATATCCTCTCATAAATACCCCAACCTATATGGACTTCCTGCGCGGCAGAAGGCAGATGCGCTGCACTCCCTGGGGCAATCCCACTTACAATCCGCTTGGGTGGAAATCGCCGTGCTACCTGGTGACGGACAGTTATTTCGACACTTATGCCCGGATGATGGAAAAAACAAAATGGAGCCTCTATGAGGAAGGGAAAGACCCTCGCTGCGCCAACTGCATGGTCCACGGGGGATATGAGACCACAGTGATGAGGATGGCCTTCACCAACCCGCTAGAAGGGCTGAGGCTCGCTCTCTGGAACATTACTTCCAATAAATAAGTGACCTCTGGCGTGGGCCAATTCATCCACCTGCTTCTGGGCACTATCGCTTTAAGGCCGTATGTCTTTCTTTTTTTTCTTGCCTATCTGTTTGGCTGCTCGCTTCAGTTCGGCTATAAAAGGGCGCTGCTTTTTTCGGTTGCGGGCTACCTTATAGCGTGGGGCTCCGAAGTCTCCTCCATAAACAACGGCTTTCCGTACGGCTTCTATTTTTATATACAAAATACCGCCGGCCGTGAGCTGTGGGTGAAAGGGGTGCCCCTCATGGATTCGGCCAGTTACGTTTTTTTGGCTTACGCCAGCTATTCGACCGCGCTTTTGGCGATGTCGCCCATTTTGGGACGAAAAAGGCGTTTCGTAGTCCTGCCTGGAGCATATTTCCTGCTCGACACCTGGAAAACGAGGGCGTCAGTCGCCACCAGAATGCTAGCCGCGCTCCTTTTTGTCTGCCTGGACATCATAATCGATCCGGTGGCGCTCCGGGGCGACAGGTGGTTTTTGGGAAAGATATACGGCTATAAATACCCGGGTGCGTATTTTGGCATTCCTTTATCGAATTTCATAGGCTGGTTAATTGTAGGTTATCTTATGGTCTGGGCCTTTCAGGGTATCGACCGCATGCTTGAGCAAAAAAACTCTTACTGCGGACGCGACCGCTACGGGCAGGGGCTTCCGTGGAGGTTCGCCGTGGGCCCGGTTCTGTACTTATCGGTGGTCCTCTTTAACATGTCTGTCACATTTTATATAGGGGAAAAGAACATCGGATTGGCAGACGCATTCATCATGGTCCCGCTTGCTTCGGTTTTTCTGCTGATAACAAGACTTCAGATGAAAAATGCCGATGAAGCCGCCATAGGCTTGCACTTGGCGGACTTCCCCCATTCTTTTACAGGGACAGATAATGAATAAGCTCTTTAACGCCCAAGGCAAGCGTCCGGGCCGCCTTTTCCGAGCTGCCGCGGAATTTCAGGGCGTTTGGGATAAGGCGCGGATTTGAAACAAGGCGCCAGACTGCCAGGGGGACGCTTATCTGCCCGTTTGCGTCCGCCATTTGCATAGGCGGAATCCCGATCTCGTCACCGGCCTTGTCGGTTATGGCGCGGATGGCAAAAAAAACCGCTCCGTATTTTAAAACGGCATTTGCTATCGGGAAGGTCTCCATATCACAAACAGGGTAAGGGAGACCTGGGGGAAGAAAACCCTTCAGCTCCGGTTTTTCTATCCAATTTGAAAGGGTCACGATCGCGCCCTGTCTTATTTTCGCCTTTTCTGAAACAGCACTGAGGCAGTCACCGAAAAATTTTCCGGTGAGTTCTATTGTGTCAGAGCCTGGGTACAAAATG
>JAKAEG010000049.1 GCA_021819985.1 Nitrospirota bacterium
GGAGGCAGGGAACACACTTCAAGAAGGGTTCAAAGACCCAGGGGTAACCACCGTTCTCCTGCCTTCTGGATGATGGGTAAAACCCATCCGCCAATCCTTTATACCATAATTGCTAAGTAGGAGGGGCATATCGCACCTGGTCCGGCGAGGGAAAGGGTGTTTCTTTCCCGAAGAAACCTGCGCATTCGGCAAAAGCGACGGCATACAGATTTCCGCCATCGCAAGTTTCCGGGGGTGGCGGGTTATTAAAAGGAAAATTAGCCGCTATGACCAAGGGAAAAGTGCATTCTGAACATATGGCGACTGCAAGGTCAAAATTGTAGCTCTTTCATAAAACTGTTTATGTGGACAATGCTGCGGCCCGGCAGATTATGATTAGGGCCGGCAGGGTCTTTATTTCAAAAAGCCAAAGCCGGAAGGGATTTAAAAGGGCCCTGGATCAGGCTTACATTTGAACGCCTTGAACAGCATGTTTAAAAAAATCGTTATAAAAGCGGAGGTTAGGTTTTTTATCTTGAACAAAAAAGACAAAAAAGGGAATATCTTCCGGGTTTGGGGGCACAGACCCCAAAAAGCCCAGCTTGGGATGGAATAAAGGGGGTGGGGTTAAAAAGCGGGCGGGGACCTTATCTCCGTTTGACTAAGGTTCTTTCAAGCGGGTAAAATTTTTATAAATGAAAAAACAGACCGGTTACGTCCCGCTTCACGTCCATTCCGAATACAGTCTCCTTGACGGCGCCATAAAAATTGCGGAGCTTGCTGAAACGGCTGCCGGATGGGGGCTTCCCGCTGTGGCCATAACGGACCACGGCAACCTCTTTGGCGCGATTCAATTTTACAAGAAGATGACGAAACAGGGGATAAAGCCCATTATGGGCTGCGAACTCTATGTGGCCCCCTCCAGCAGGCACTCAAGGCAGAAGGAGGACGGGCCGTTTCATTTAGTAGCCCTGGCCCAAAACGACAAAGGATACTCAAACCTGGTGGAGCTTGTTTCCAGCGCCTATACGGAAGGCTTTTATTACAGGCCCAGGATAGACAGGGAGATTTTCGAGGCCAGAAGCGAAGGGCTTATAGTCCTTAGCGCCTGCATGAAAGGGGAAGTGCCGTATTATCTTTCCCACAATATGGCAGAGAAGGCCCGGGAAACTGCCGCCTACTACCGGGACGTCCTTGGCCCGGAGAACTATTTCATAGAGATACAGGAAAACGGGCTCCAGGAGCAGGTTGCGCTTAATAAGATGCTCGTTGAACTTGCCCGCAGTATGGACCTGAAACTGGTGGCGACAAACGACTGCCACTATTTGAAAAAGGAAGACAAAAGGGCCCACGACATCCTCCTTTGCGTGGGAATGGGCAAGACGGTGAACGATCCCTCCAGGATGAGGTTCATGGGCGAGCTTTACTTCAAAAGCCCTGAGGAGATGGCCGCCGCGTTCAGCGAACTGCCCGAATCCCTTCAAAATACGGTTGAAATAGCCGAACGCTGCGAGGTCAAGTTCCAGTTAGGTCAAAACCTCCTGCCGCTTTTCAAGACCGAAGACGGCACCCCGCCAGGCGAATTCCTTGAGAAACTGGTACGAAAGGGCATGCGGGAAAAATACGGGGAAAACCCGCCCGCCGAGCATGTAAGCAGGCTGACCCATGAACTGGGTGTCATAAAGAAAATGGGGTATGAGTCCTATTTCCTTATAGTCTGGGATTTTGTGAACCATGCGAGAGAAAAAGGTATCCCGGTGGGGCCCGGAAGGGGCTCGGCTGCGGGAAGCCTTGTTTCCTATGCCCTGGGGATCACCGAGATAGACCCCATGCGTTACGGGCTGCTCTTTGAGCGTTTCCTTAACCCCGAGCGCATCAGCATGCCTGACGTGGACACGGATTTCTGCCGGGACAGAAGGCAGGAGATAATCAATTATGTGTCTGAACGGTATGGCCGGGGGCACGTTGCGCAGATCATCACGTTTGGGACCCTTGGGGCCAAAGCCGCCATAAGAGACGTCGGCCGGGCCCTGGACATACAGTACCAGGAAGTGGACCGCATAGCGAAGCTTGTCCCAGAAGGGCCAAGCATCTCCATACGTGAGGCCCTGGATGTGGAACCGGCCTTGAGCAGCCTCTATAAAGATGACAAGACGGTCAAGGAACTGCTGGACATAGCACAGAGGCTGGAGGGCATCTCGCGTCATGCCTCCACCCATGCCGCGGGCATTGTTATCTCGCCGGCTCCTTTGTCTTCCCTGGTGCCGCTCTATAAAAACCCAACCGATGGGTCCATTACCACACAGTTCGATATGGGCTCGATCGATGAAATGGGGCTGGTGAAATTCGACCTTTTGGGCCTTAAGACGCTGACCATCATCGATAAGGCCACCCGGTTTATAAATGAGGGGCTGGGCAAAAACAAAAAAGAAAACGGTGCGGCATTCAAACCCTCCGGAATACCTGTTGATGACAAAAAAACTTTCGAACTCCTTGGCGCCGCGCAGTCGACCGGCGTGTTCCAGCTTGAAAGCGCGGGGATGAGGGACATACTTACCAAGATGGGTCCCGACCGCTTCGAAGACCTCATAGCCCTTGTGGCGCTCTACAGGCCTGGCCCAATCGGCAGCGGCATGATAGACGACTTCCTTAAGAGAAAAAAAGGGCTGGTGCCGGTAAAATACGATCTTCCGCAGTTGAAGGACATCCTCGATGAGACCTACGGCGTGATCCTTTACCAGGAGCAGGTCATGCAGATAGCGCACAAGCTCGCGGGCTTCAGCCTGGGGCAGGCCGACATACTCAGGAAAGCCATGGGCAAGAAAAAGCCCGAGGAGATGGAAAAGCAGAAAGACGCTTTTGTGAAGGGCTCGGTCTCAAACGGTATACCGGAGACAAAGGCCCGCAAGCTCTTCGACCTGATGGCCAAATTCGCGGAATACGGGTTCAACAAGTCCCATTCGGCCGCATATGCCTACATAGCCTATCAGACGGCCTATCTCAAGGCGCATTACCCTGTTGAGTTCATGGCCGCGACGATGAGCGCCGACCTGGACAATACCGACAAAATAATGAACTTCCTGAAAGAATGCCAGAACATGTCCATAGATGTGCTGCCGCCGGACATAAATGTCTCGGACGGGGAGTTCAAAGTGGTGGGGGAATCGATAAGGTTCGGGATGGTTGCCCTGAAAGGGGCTGGCGAGCAGGCGATAGAGGAGATACTCCAGGAGCGCGCCCAAGGCGGGCATTTCACATCTTTTGAGAATTTTCTCGAACGCCTGCGGGAAAAGAAGGTCAACCGCAAGGTAATGGAAGCGCTTGTAAAGGCTGGGGCCTTCGATTCCATGGGGCAAACGAGGCGGGGCTGCATGGAAAAACTGGACTCCAGGGAGCGCGGCGGCCCGTCCAAACAGCAATCGTTTTTCGGGGGAGCAGACGATGCTTTTCCGCAGGCCACGGAGGCCGAAGAGTGGAGCGAAAAGGAACTGCTCCATCATGAAAAAGAGGCCCTTGGCTTTTACATCTCCGGCCACCCTCTAAAGGCATATCTGAAAGGTCCGCTCATGAGAGAGGTGGTGCCCACATCGAGGCTTTCCTCCATGCCGGACAAATCGGAATTGGCGGTAGCGGGAATAATCGCCGCCGTTAAGAAAATAAAAACAAAAAACAAAGGACTTATGGCCGCCCTCACGCTGGATGACGGTGAAGGCACCGTTGAGGCGGTGGTCTTTCCGGACCTGTATCAGGAAAACAGCGAGCTGTTAGTCAAAGACACCCCTGTTTTGGTGCGGGGAGAGCTGGACGTCACGGACAGGGGAACGAAGGTGCTTGCAAGACACATAATGCACCTGGATGATGTACCGGCAAAAGGCCTTTCCTCAAACGGGGAAAGACGCCTGGAGATAACCCTTAAAAAAGGGGACGACCTTAAAAAAATAAAAGACCTTGTGGATGCGCACGCGGGGACAAGCCCCCTGCATCTGAAGGTGCTTGAGAACGGCATGGACGTTTTTATCGAGACTTCGTGTAAAATTTCACCTGATGATATATTTTTGAACGGGCTTAGAAAGATATCAGGTGGAGACGGAAAAGTGAGGTTTTTTTAAATAGATGAGATATTACCTGGAATTCGAAAAACCGCTTCAGGAACTGGAGTGCAAGATAGATGAGCTAAAAAGGCTCTCTGACGGCAATAACCTGAAGATAAGCGCCGAGATAAAGAAGCTTGAGAAAAAGGCAAAAGAGATCCATTCGGAGATATTTTCCAACCTTACGGCGTGGCAGAAAACGCTTGTGGCCAGGCACCCGGAACGCCCTTATACGCTCGATTACATAAGCATGATCTCTACGGATTTCATTGAGCTTCATGGCGACAGGCGCTTCGGGGATGACCCGGCCATGGTTGGAGGGTTCGCGAAATTGGGCCGTTTCCCGGTCATGATAATAGGGCACCAAAAAGGAAGAGGGGTCAAAGAGAGGATAACACGCAACTTTGGCCAGCCGAACCCGGAGGGCTACAGAAAAGCCCTCAGGCTCATGAAACTTGCCGAGAGGTTCAGGAAACCCATAATAACTTTCATCGATACTCCGGGCGCTTTCCCAGGGCTGGGCGCTGAGGAAAGGGGACAGGCCGAAGCCATTGCGATAAACCTGATGGAGATGTCCTCGCTGAAGGTGCCGGTCATCTCGGTGCTCATAGGCGAAGGTGGAAGCGGCGGCGCGCTGGCCATAGGCGTTGGCGACAGGCTCTTCATGTTTGAGCACTCGGTCTATTCGGTAATATCTCCCGAGGGCTGCGCGGCCATACTATGGAAGAAAGCCGGTGATATAGGAATAAATGAATACACCCAGGCGGCCCAGGCCCTGAAGATCACAGCCGAAGACATGCTCAAGGCAAAAGTGATCGACGGCATTATTCCGGAGCCCCTGGGAGGGGCCAACAGGGACCCGGAAACAGCGGCAAAAAACCTGCAGGAAACCCTGATCGCGGCAATGGAGGAACTCAGTTTGAAACCGGCCGGCAAGCTGGTTGAGGACCGTTACAAAAGACTGAAAAAATTGGGCGGCTTTACCGGCGCCGCAAAACAGGCGTCGAACCTATCTCAAAATTGATTTCGAAGCGAAAGAGCGCGGAAATCGTGGGCAGCAATCTCTTCTGGACGGAGGAGAAAAGTGGAAATCGCCCGGAGGCGCAACGTCAAAATAGATTCCCGCTTACGAAATGCGGGAATGACAAGGCAAAATCAAAATAGAGTTTTTCAACAGCCTGTGTAGAGACCGCGTAATGGCGAAGGGCCCGCAGGGAAAACTACTGCAAAACCAAACCCAAAAAAGTTCATGTCAAATTAATGCCCCTGAAACATTGACGCAATATTGAGCAGATAGAATATCTCGATATGACGCGTTTACCAGGCACCGATCATTTCTACATGAAAAGGAGACCATCTCCATGCAGTTAACTGAAGACCTCGCCGTCAGCATCACTTTTATTGATGAAAAAATTGAAGATATAATCATGAGGACCGACAATTTGCGCCAGGCTGTCAAATGGCGCCTCTGCAGGTATGCCATTGAAAATATGCTCTCTTTTCTGGAGGAATACACAGGATCTCATTTGCAGAAGGAAGAGAGCCATATGCGCATTTATGATTATCCCCAGTATTTCTTCCATAAAGAAAAACACGAGCAATTTGCCGCCCGGATGCTTGCCTTAAAGGAGGAATGGTTAAAGATCAGGACGTCGGGCTCAAAGGGGTCTTATGAATTATCTGTCAGAACAGTCCAGACGGTAATCGATTGGTTAAACGATCATGTCATGCAGGATGACATCAAACTGGCGGACTTCCTGCGCAAGAAACGGCCATCAGCCGGATAAAAAACCTGACGCCCCACATTAAAAAATAAATATAGAATTCTGGGGATTGATGTAATTTAAATAATGGGCAATGAATTTCTGTGGGGAGTTGCGACTTCCGCTTTTCAGCTTGAAGGCTCTGCGTCCGCGGACTGGGCCGCATGGGACCCGGCGCTAAGGAGAAATCCTGAGGCCTCGAACCATTACAAGCTTTACAGGGAAGACCTGCGCCTGCTGAAAGAGCTTGGGGTAAACGCATACAGGTTCTCAGTCGAGTGGAGCAGGATAGAGCCCGAAGAGGGCAGATACGATGAAGGGGCCATTGGCCATTACAGGCACATTGTGGACCTCCTTATCGCACACGGCATAGAACCCATGGTCACTCTCCATCATTTTACTCATCCTGAATGGTTTTTAAAAAAATACCCCTGGCACACTGGGGACTCGGTAAGCAGATTCCTTTCCTTTGCGGAGAAGATCGTTTCAAAGTTTAAAAACGTGCGTTACTGGATCACTTTCAATGAGCCCTATGTGCTGCTGCTGGGCGGGTATATGGAAGGATGCATGCCGCCCGGAATAAAAGACTCCAGGCTGGCGCTCAAAGCCATAGAAAATATGCTTGTCTGCCATTCAAAGATTTATGACCTCATACATGAAAGCCGTCCGGACGCGATGGTAAGCGTGGCGCACAATATGGCCGCATTCTCTCCATGGCATCAACTGAACCCGTCCGACAGGCTTTTGGCTATAATTGCCTCGCGTTTTTATAACCATTCACTTATCAATGCGTTCAGGACCGGCATATTGAAGGTGCGTTTCCCGTTCCAAAGAGCGCTTGCGATACCGGTGCCCATTAAAGGCAAACTGGATTTTTTTGGCGTCAACTACTACACCCGGCTCCATATGAGATTCAATCCCTTCAAGAAAATGGGGGTTGAACTCAGGCACAGGGACCTGGATGGCAGAGGACTTACGGATATGGGGTGGGAAATACACCCCGACGGGCTCCGGAAGATGATTGAATACGCATCAATTTTGAAAGTGCCCATCATAATCACGGAAAACGGGATCGCCACACACGATGACAGCAGGAAGATCAACTTCCTCAGGCAGCACGTTACTGCCGTCCAGCGGTGCATTAAAGACGGGCTGGACATAAGAGGATATTTTTACTGGAGCCTGGTCGATAATTACGAATGGATACATGGATTCGATTCCAGGTTCGGGCTCTACAAGGTCGATTTTGAATCCTACGAACGCAAACCGACATTGGCAGCGGCATATTTCGCCAGCCTCATAAAAAACAAAAAAGCTGAAGAATCAAAAAATCAGGAAAATCGAAAGAATCAAACACGTTTTAACTGAAATATCACACGTCTGAAATAATCCTGTAACCTGCTTTTTTTAAAATTTACGCAAGATGTTGTTATGCGATTTCCATATCCACACTAAATACTCCGACGGTTCAGTGGAATTGAGAAGAGCCATAGACCTCTACGGGCAGTCAGGTTTTGACGTCATAGCCATAACGGACCACGTTGTAAGCGGGGACAACCTCATTGGAAAAATTGCCCGCCGGTTCAAGTTTTCTGTCAGGGAAGACAATTTTGACGAATACATGTCCGCTCTGAAAAGTGAGGCAAAAAGGGCGTGGGACAAATACGGGATGCTTGTCCTGCAGGGAGTGGAGATAAGCAAGAATTATGTTTCCATAGAAATGTCGGCGCATATCCTTGTGCTGGACATAAAGGAGTTCATCCCGGCCTGCTTGAGCTATGAAAAAATATTTCTTGAAGCGAAAAGGCAGGACGCCATCACGGTTGCCTGCCATCCGCACTATCTCTCCGATAATTCACGAGACACCCTTTACCTTTGGAACAACAGGGAAAAATACGCCAGGCACATAGACGCGTGGGAGATCGCAAACAGGGACGACGTATTTAATGTCATCAGCCTCAAAAAATATCACTACATAGCAAACAGCGATTTTCACAAGCCCAGGCATCTTTATTCCTGGAAAACTCTTCTGAACTGCGAAAAAGATGTCGAATCGGTCAAACAGTGCATTAGGCACAACAAGGGGGTAGCCATTACCCTCTTCAGAAATTAAGGAGGTATTTATTATGTCCCCTGTACTATGGGTTTTTACTTGCCTGACCGCGTTCGGACTTGTCTGTTATGCCCTCCAGTTCTGGTCCATACGGGCTTCTGTCCGGGAAAAGACATCTTCCGGAAACTCAGGTTTCAAACATCTTCCGCCAATCTCAATTTTAAAACCTCTTAAGGGACTTGATGACAACCTGTTTGACAATCTGGAGAGTTTTTGCCATCTGGATTACCCGCGCTACGAGCTTATCTTCGCCCTTCAGGACAAGAACGACCAGGCATATAAGGTCGCCCTCAAGATCAAAAATAAATACCCGGACAAGGACATAAAAATAGTTGTGCGGAGGCGCAATGAGGGATTGAACCCGAAGGTGAACAACCTGATCTCCGCCTATGAAGCCTCCAGTCATGAATACGTGCTCATAAGCGACAGCAACGTCCTTGCCGGCAGAGACTACCTTAGAGAGACTGTCGCCCCCATGAAGAAAGACCCCGCCGTGGGGCTTGTTTCAAATATGATAGAAGGCATCGGCGGGCGCAACGCCGGCTCGCTATTGGAAAACCTTCATCTGAATTCTTTCGTTTTGGGGAGCGTATGTTTCCTGGACAGATTTTTAAAAATGCCGTGCGTCGTAGGAAAATCCATGCTCATGCGGAAGAAGGACCTTGAGGCGATTGGAGGGCTGCGGGGTGTAAAGGATGTGCTTGCGGAAGACTACCTCCTGGGGAAAAAGATGCAGGAAAGCGGCAGAAAAGTTGTCCTTTCAGCCTGCAGGATACAGAACGTAAACCATTATTGGAGCCTTGAAAGATTTATAAATCGGCATACGAGATGGGGCAAACTGAGATGGAAGATCGGCGGAGCAAAATATCTTTCAGAGCTTGCCGCAAATGCCGTGTTCATCTCGGCCATTCCTCTTTTCCTGCCTGGCCCGGTAAAAGGCGCCGTTATGCTGGCTCTCTTTACAAGTATCATCAAAATGGCAGGCGACCTCTATATAGGCGGAAAAATAAGAAGCGGCTTGCACCCGCTCACATATCTACTCGTGCCGGCAAAGGATTTCCTTATAGGGCTCATATGGTTTGTCCCCATATTTTCAAATACCGTTACCTGGAGGGGAAACAAATATCTGATCGGGAAGAATTCCATTCTTCAACCCTGCCCCGTAACCGGCGCCCGCCAATGGAGTTACAGGATCGTCAATACAATAAGGGAACGATTTGCTTAAGGAAACACATTTGCGGCATCGGCGGGATAATGTATGAAAAGAACTTTACTGCTTGATGGGGCATGCCCGTTTTACTGTAAAGGCGATTCATTATGCCTGGCTTCAATCTCCATGATGAGCATCAGTGATTTTGACGCCCTCGTAAGATGCCAGGGAGGAGACCACGACGATTGCCCGATCTATCTATCAAAAGTGCTCCGGAGCATTTTTTTCTGAATCCATCTCCGCCCCTTACCATCCCAATTAAAAGAGGTAAATTTCCAGTCTGATTCCAGCCAGTTTTCGTCCAGTAACTGAAACTTTTAAGGGACTAAGTTCCGGCGGGGGTTACGGCCAATAATTGGCGCAATTGCTTCTCGTCTATCACAGGCATTAAACCTCCCTCTTCAAATCAACAGCAGCTTAGCAAATGAATCGCTTTGCAGCATTCATTCCGTTTACTTTGCAATGATCTTCTGATAGCTTTGGGTTATAGAAGCGGCCTTTCTCCAAGTATACGCTTTAGCAATGAAATCTCATGCCGCTTCCTTTCAGTGAGTCAGGTCCATGCTCATGAAAAAGAACTGTCCAAAGTTCCTGCTGTACTTACGGCGGAAAGCCTCCACGAAAAAAACCCAATGATAAATTATTCAGCTAAGGTCCTTGCCAGTTCACCGAAAGGAAAAGACAACTTTATATGTGCGGCATTGCGGGATATTACAAACGTTACGGATCGATCAGGGATGCGGACCACCTGATCAGGATGTCTTACAGCATCCGTCACCGCGGACCCGATGACGAAGGCTTTGTATTTATCAATGACAAGACCGGTCACGTCCTGAATTGCTCCGGAGGCGGAAGCGACCGGCGTATTGCAGACCGGCTCCCCTCGTCGCGCGAACATGCGGACGGTTTTCCCCATAATCTGGCTTTCGCCCATAGACGGTATTCCATAATCGACCTGAGCCCGGACGGTCATCAGCCCATGTGGAATGCGGAAGAGGACCTTTGCGTGTCCTTTAACGGCGAGATATACAATTACGTTGAACTGCGGCTGGAACTGGAAAAAGCCGGCTGCCGGTTCCGCACCCAATCGGACACGGAAGTTATTTTGCATGCATACCGGTTATGGGGAACTGACGCATTTGCCCGGTTCAACGGCCCCTGGGCCATTGCGCTGTTTGACAAAAGGAACAAGGGCCTGTTGCTTTCGAGAGACAGAATAGGCAAAGCGCCTTTATATTACGCGCAAAAAAACGGCATCTTTTACTGGGCGTCGGAAATAAAATCGATTATCGCGGCCTGCGGCGCGCAGGGTTTCCCTGTCCGTGAACAGGCAATTGACGATTACGTCCTCCATGGCTGGCGCGACCTTGACGGCACCTTCTGGTCGGGTATAGAAGACTTCCCTTCAGCGAGTTTTGCTTTAATAAAACCGGACCTTTCCCTGGACAGGAGGAACTATTGGGCACTGCCCGACCGCCGCCTTGCCGCAGGCGATATCTCAACTTCAGCCGCGGCGGCGCAATTGAATTCCGTCCTTACGGATGCGATACGCATCCGGATGCGCTGCGATGTCCCTGTCGCTTTTGAATTAAGCGGCGGGATGGATTCATCTTCACTGGTAGCCCTGGCGGCCACTGCCCTGGACCGGCAGCTCTCGACGTACACGGTCAAATTCGAAGAAAAGGATTCAGATGAGGAGCCCTTCGCAAGGGCCCTTTTCGGGCTTTACAAGGAAAGGATAAAGTACCATGTCATCGAACCCGGCCAAGATGACTTCTGGGAAGACGCCGATAGATTTATTGGCGTTGAAGAGGAGCCGTTCCATGCACCCAACCTCCATACGGAGCAAAAACTTCTGAAGGCCATCAGGGAAGACGGCGCAAAGGTAATGATCTCAGGCGCTGGCGGCGATGAACTCCTGGCCGGTTATCCTTCCGAATATTTCATGCCTTTTCTCGCCTATCTCGCTTCAAAAGGGAAAATGGCCGCTCTGATCCGCGAAATCTTCGGCAGTTCCCAATATTCCCCGAAAGCTTCCGCCTCCGCGCTTTTGAAACGCGCATTGAGGCGTGCCGTTCCGAACGGCTACCTGCTTTCACGCCGTCAAAAGGGGATCAGCCGCATGGCTGGAAGATCAGCCTACCGCAGGCCGCCGCAAACCAGCCCGCGACTTGATAAAGCGATGGATTTCCACCATGTCATGAAAGACAACATGACCGTTTGGATGATGAACTACTGGCTTCGGTCCGGTAACAAGGCGTTGTTCGGAATACCCATTGAGCCGCGTACGCCGTTTCTCGATTACAGGGTCGTCGAATTTGCATTCTCGCTGCCTCCGGAATACCTGATCCGCAACGGATGGCACAAGTGGGTGCTGCGGGAAGCAACAAGGCAAATACTTCCCCCGGAAATCGTATGGAGGCGGAAAAAAATGGGTTTCCCTTTTCCATTGAAGAAATGGCTGATGTATTCAAAAGAGACGGTGGCCGCAAACATGAAAGGCCTTGACTGCCCGTACGTCATCGGCCGCGCGCTGATGACTTCTTATGACGAGCTTGTTCAAAAAAACCCGGCATTCCTCTGGAGAATGATCTGCCTTGCTCTCTGGTGGCGGAAGATAGTGGAAAACCGAAAGATCGTTCCGCAGCAGCTGGCGTTAATCGGCGCTTGAAGCGATATAGGCATAATGTTTTTTTTGTAAATATATTGATGGATCCCCCTTTAATAAATATAATCTAAAATTATGATGCCAAGAATCGTAAGGAGACTGGTTGCCAGATTAGGCGTTATTCTAGAGGAAGCAGATGAAGATATAGCAAAGGCCTCACTGCCGGAATTCGGCAACAGGCCGAAAAACCTGGTGATCGAGACCCCCAGAAGGATAATAAACCCGCATCTGATGTTCCTTGGAGATGATATCAGGCTCGGCCCCGGAGCTATGCTGAACGCCATCACTATCTATCCGCCTGGACCCTGGATGCCGCCGAACGGGGTCCGCCAGCAGTTCGCTCCCAGAATAACGATCGGAAACAGGGTCACTTCCGCATCCGGCCTTCTGGTTTGCGCAATGAAGGAGATAGTCATAGAAGATGACGTGACGTTCGACTCAAATGTCCTGCTGACCGATGGTATGCATGGATATGAGACTGCGATGGTGCCTTATAAGTTCCAGAATATGACCATGATTGCCCCAATCATTATAAAAAAGGGGAGCTGGATCGGCCAGAACGTGGTAATAATGCCGGGTGTAATTATTGGAGAGTGCTCGGTTATAGGCGCAAATAGTGTTGTTACGAAAAGCGTTCCCGGCAGGTGCAGCGCCGAAGGATCCCCGGCCAAAATTCTAAACAAATGAAACTGAAAGGTCTCTTTTTCATATTCTCCTTTTTATTTCATCTGGTTGAGGATCCTGCCCAGTTCCTCAAGCGCCTTTCCCGCTTCTTCGTACTTTCCTTCCCCCATAAGGTTCCGGTAATTCTCGAAGGCCCTGGCCGCAAATTCCGTTTTAAATTCCATTCTTCTAAATTTAGAAACTTAACTTGACTTTTCACAAAAAGGTGAAAAGATTTTAAATATACAGTTTCATGAATTCATAACGATTTTAACAAGGAATTTATATTTTCAGGCTTTCGCAATTGCTTTGCATTATAATTCGCCTTCGCAATCAAGGAAATTATATTATTGCCAAAGATTAGTTTTTTGCGCAAAAAAATCCGGCTCAAAGGAGATAATTATGTTTAAAAAATCAATAGCAGGCTTGTTTGCGGCCTTTGTATTGTTTTTTGCAGTATCCTCGGCGCCTGCAGCTTGGAAGGGTTGGGGGGGCAGCGGCGGATGGGGAATGGGTTCGGCTTATCAGAGGATGTACAATCCGCAAACTGTCGAGCCGATCTCTGGTACTATCGAATCAGTGGACAAATTCACGCCAATGAGAGGAATGGGATACG
>JAKAEG010000050.1 GCA_021819985.1 Nitrospirota bacterium
CAGGGGACGGTGACGAAGCTCTCATGGAGGCGGAAAAGAACAAGGATTATCTGGACGCGGTCCTTTACAGCATGGAGGAGGCGATAATCGTTCTGGACCATACGGAAACGATAACGATGATAAACAGGCCGGCTCTTGAGATGCTGGGCCTGGATGCCGGTATTATCGGCAGCAGGTATTCCCAGCTGCCCATGAATATTTCCGAAAACGGGTCCGGGCCGGTGCTCCGGGTGGGGCAGAAAAAGTTAAATGTGATCGTCTCGGATTCCCCCGTCGTCGATTCCAAAGGGGATTCAAGGGGCAGGGTCATCCAGATAAAGGATGTGACCGGCATGAGACAGATGGAGGCCCTTCACGAGCGCAACAAAAGGCTTATATCCCTTGGAGAGATGGCGGCCAAGATAGTCCATGAGGTCAGAAACCCCCTGTGCAGCATAGAGCTTTTTGCCTCCATGCTGGAGCGGGACGTACAGGGCAAGGAGCAAAAAGACCTGGCTGCCGGGGTCTCGGCGGGCATTCACAGCCTGAACAATATTCTTACCAACATGCTTTTCTTCGCAAGGCCGCAGAAACCCGTGATGGCCCGGATAGACCTGAAACAGATCACAGATGATGTCCTGTGGCTGCTTTCGCCTTTCATGGAGCTGCGCGGGGTGAGGACCCAAAAGAAATATGACGGAAACTGGTATATCGAAGGCGATGGGGAACTTCTGAAACAGTCGATAATGAACCTGACGATAAACGCCGTTCAGGCCATGGCAGGCGGAGGCGCCATCGAGGTCTGCCTTAGGGGCGCTGATAATGAGGGCGCGGTCCTCGATATAAAAGATGAGGGCACTGGAATAGACCCCGAGAATGTCGAAAAGATATTCGATCCCTTCTTCAGCACGAAGGAAAAAGGCTCGGGCCTTGGGCTTGCCATCGCGTCCAAGATAATGCAGGCGCATGGCGGATACATCCGGGTATCGAGCGAGCCAGGCAAGGGAAGCACGTTCAGCATGCATTTCCTTGACGGGAAAAATAAAAAAGGTATTTTTTAATTTTTTAGGAAAAAATTTCTTGGGAAAAAAAACATGCAGGAGGGAAAATTGGATTGTGCCCAGATGTCCAGACCCGTATTGGTGGTAGATGACGACCCGCAGATGAGGCTTGCCCTGAAGGAGTCCATCGGGAGGATGGGTTATGAGGTCATCCTGTCCGAAAACGGACAGGAGGCGCTGGACAAGCTCCGCCAGCCGGGAGTTGAATTCTCTCTTATGGTAACCGATATGAGAATGCCCCGTATGGACGGTCTGGAACTGCTGAAAGAGGTCAGGCGCGGGGGCGGGCCGCTGCCGGTGCTTGTGATAACCGGCTTTGGGACCGTGGAGACTGCGGTAGAGATGATGAAAGAAGGGGCGACCGATCTCCTGATGAAACCTTTTCCTTTCGACAGGCTCAAAAAAGCGGTGGACTCGATAATCAGGAGCGGCGTAGGCAGCGGGAGTTCGGAGCTGATAACGGGCAATCCGGCGATGAAAAAAATTGTGGAGCTTGCCGGAAAATTGGCGGCCTCCGATATAACCGTTCTTATAGAAGGGGAGTCAGGCACCGGAAAGGAACTTCTGTCCAGGCACATACATAAATCCAGCAGGAGGTCGGATAAACCCTTTGTGGCGGTAAACTGCGCTGCCATACCCGACAACCTCCTGGAGTCGGAGCTGTTCGGCCATGAAAAGGGCGCGTTTACCGGCGCGACTGACAGGAAAAAGGGGAAATTCGAACTTGCTCACGGCGGCACCATATTGCTGGACGAAATTGGGGAAATGCCCCTGCTCCTTCAGGCCAAACTCCTCAGGGCCTTACAGGAAAAGGAGATCGACAGGGTGGGCGGAAAATCGCCCGTCTCCGTGGACGTAAGGGTGATCGCCACCACAAACCGGGACCTCTGGAAAGAATGCGAGGCCGGCCGCTTCAGGGAGGACCTCTATTACAGGCTCAATGTGTTTCCCATTGGCGTGCCTTCCCTCAGAGAGCGGCCGGAGGATATAGAGGAGCTTTCAAAACATTTCATACAAAAATTTTCGGCGCTCGCCGGAAAAACGATAGACGGCATCAGCAGCCCGGCCATGACCGCCCTTAAAGCCATGAAGTGGCGCGGGAATGTGCGTGAGCTTCAGAACGTGATACACAGGGCCGTTTTCCTGACGCAAGGCCCCATGATAGAAGAGGCCGATTTCATGCTGGAACAGACAAAATGCCGTCCTGGCGATTTAAACCCTGGAAAGATAAGGGACATGGAAAAGCAGCTCATAATGGACACCCTTAAAGGTGTTGAAGGAAACAGGACCATGGCCGCCAAAATACTTGGTGTCAGCGTAAGGACCATCAGGAACAAGCTCAAGGAATACGGGGAAAATTTTTCCTGATGGGAATTTTTTACTTTTTACTTTTGCTAGCGGACCCATATTTTAAACATTATTTACATGCTAGGCCTGTCCTACGGATTTCATCATAAAACAGTATGGATTACAAAACTCAAAATCTGGCACGTTTATTGTTACATAAGGCCGTATGACTGGAGATGAGTTAAAAAAATGACGCAGGACATCGGTAACATACTCGAGAGGCTTATAAGCTTCACCCAGAAAAGGCATGGTGTGATAGCCTCCAATATCGCCAATTCCGATACCCCGGATTACAAGGCAAAGGACATTCGCTTCGAGGACTTCCTTAATGGGGGCGGCCTGCCGCTTATGATCACGAATGACAAGGATATTGACGCGCCGCCAGCGGACCTCAGTGACTATTCGGTCGAATTGGACAGTTCGCAGCCATGGAAAGACGGCAATAATGTGGAGATAGATACGGAAGTGGCCAAGATGAATGAGAACGTAATCCTTTATGAGGCCGGCATAAAATTGCTCGGCTCCGAGATGAGCATGTACAGAAGCGCCATGAAGAGAACTTAGGAGGAATAAAATATGGATTCTTTCGGAATGCTTGAAGTCAGCGCTTCGGCGCTGAAGGCCCAAAGGGAGAGGATGGACGCGATAGCCTCCAATATGGCAAATGCCAGTTCGACCAGGTCGGAGGAGGGCGGGCCTTATAAAAAAAGAGAGGTCGTATTCTCCACTATGCCGGTCGAGGACGGCAAACAGGAGCTTGAGGGCGTGCAGGTCTCCTCTGTCGTGAAGGAGAATGATTTCCAGAAGGTCTATGACCCATCCAACCCGGACGCAGGTAAGGACGGCTTTGTAAAGATGCCAGACATCAACGTTATTGAAGAGATGGTCAATATGATGACGGCATACCGCGCCTATGAGGCATCGGTGTCCACCTTCAACGCTTCAAAGGCGATGTTCAGCAAGGCCCTTGAACTGGGAGGACAGCAATAAAAAATGTCCGGCATGGAAATTAACGGCAGCGGCCAATTAAACGGTCTGAACGGCCTGAAAAACTTAAGTCAAAATAATGACGGAAAAGGTTTTGACGAGATGATGAATCAGGCCATAAACGAGGTCAACCAGATACAGCAGAGCGCTGACAAGGCCGCAAACGATCTGGCCAGCGGCGGGGACATGACCCAGGCCGTCGTCGAGATGGAAAAAGCAAACCTCAATTTCCAGATGATGATAGAGGTGCGCAACAAGATACTTAACGCCTATGACCAGGTAATGGGGATGCAGATCTGATGCCCCCTGCCATTCAGGCATTGATGGACCAGATGAAAGGCCTGCCAAGGAAAAAGCAGGTCTCGATGGCGGCTGCGGCCGTGCTTGTAATAGCGGCCCTTGTCTTTTCGGCCTCGTGGATGGGCAGGACGGATTTCAGCCTCCTATATTCCAACCTGTCCGCTGAAGACGCCGGGCTCATCATGCAGAAACTGGACGAGCAGAAGATACCTTACAAAGCCACCGCTCAGGGGCTGATGGTGCCTTCGGACAAAGTTTCGGTACTCAGATTGAAGCTGGCGGCCGAGGGGCTGCCTCAAAACGGCGGCGTCGGGTTCGAGATTTTCGACAAGAACAGTTTCTCCACCACCGATTTCGTCCAGAAAGTAGATTATAAAAGGGCGCTGCAAGGCGAACTGGCCCGGACTATAAGGACGATCTCCGGGATAGAATCCTGCAGGGTCCAGCTCGTAATACCGGACAACAGCGATTTCCTTATGGACAAGCAGGAGAAGCCGAGGGCCTCGGTGCTTATAAAACTGTCGCCCGGCAGGAGCCTTTCCCAAGGGCAGGTGATGGGGATAGTGCACCTGGTGGCAAGCAGTATTGAAGGGCTGGACGCGAAAGATGTTTCGGTGGTCGACAGCCAGGGGTATATCCTCAATTCACCCCAGGATGACAATTCGATGCTCACGGGCACCCAGCTCGACTACGAGCGCACCATCGAGAAACAGCTTGAAGACCGTGTCACAGGCATTCTTGCGCCGGTCGTGGGGCAAGGAAACGTAAAAGTGAAAGTGGCTGCGGACATAGATTTCACCAAGATGGACAAGGTGGAGGAAACCTATGATCCGGACAGCCAGGTCGCAAGGAGCGAGCGCAAGGTAACCGAAAATTCCAATTCCGGAGCGCCGGGCGGGATACCGGGCGCGAGTTCAAACCTCCCCGGAAAGACCGTGGTTTCCGCATTTTCATCCAGGGGTAATACCCAAAAAACGGACGAGACGGTGAACTATGAGATAAACAAGGTCACCAGTCATATAGAAAACGCGACCGGCATGGTTAGAAGGCTGTCCGTTGTCGCCCTTGTGGATGGCACTTACAAGACTGTCAAAGGTGTGAAGCAATATGTTCCGCGCTCCGATTCGGACCTGAAGCAGTTCGAGGACATGGTGAAACAGTCCATCGGGTTTGACGAGAGCAGGGGAGACCAGATAAAGGTGGTCAATATGCCTTTCAACTCCTCACTGGAGCAGGAGCCGGTACAAAAGCCCGCCATAATGCCCCAGGTCTATTCGGCTTCGAGGCATCTGGCGCCCCTGGCGCTTATTTTACTTATCTTCCTCTTTGTGGTCAGGCCTGTCATGAAGGGGGTGTTTGCAAAAACCAAAACGCCGGAAGCTCAACCGCAGTTGCCGGAGGAACTGGTTGAGCTGCTGGAACATCAGGACCCGAAAAAACGGCTGGAGCTGGCGCATAGCGGGACTGATAATAAAATAATAGTTTGGGCTAGGGAAAACCCCTCTGACGCGGCATTTCTGATAAAGAACTGGCTGGAGGAAAAATAGGAATGGCCCTCACAGGATATGAAAAGGCCGCCGTGTTTCTGGCTTCAATAGGAGAAGAGAGCGCGGCAAAAGTGCTTCAGGCCCTCGATATGAAATACGTGGAAAAGATCACCAAGAAGATGGCCAAGCTGACCTCCATAAGGCGCGCCACTATTGAGAGCGTCTTCGAGGAGGTCACCGAATTGATATCCAAGGGCGACATGATGGTAAGCGGGGACGATTTCATAAAACGGGCGCTGGTGAAGGGGTTCGGAGAAGACAGCGCTGGAAAAGTGATGGAGATCGCCACAAAAAAAAGCGCCCTGGACTCCCTGAAATGGGTCGATTCCAAGACCATATCGAATTTCCTTGTCACCGAGCACCCGCAGACCGTCGCGCTCATAATAAGTCTCCTTGAGCCGCCAAAAGCCGCCGAGGTCTTTCAGCTTCTGCCGGAGGGCGTGAAATCGGAGGTGTCCTTCAGGATAGCCACAACCGAGCGCATCCCCGAGAACGTCGTGGATGAGCTTAATACGATATTGAAGGGACACCTCGATGTAGGCGGGGGCGCGGGGAAAAAGATAGAGGGCGCAAAGACCCTCGCTGAGATACTGAACCACTGCGACCGGACGACCGAATCAAAGGTGCTTGAGTCCGTTGAAGAGAAGAGTTCTTCGATAGCCGATGCCGTGAGACAGCTCATGTTCGTCTTTGACGACCTTGTGGAAATGGATGACAAAGGGATCCAGGTGCTCCTTAAAGAGGTCTCGACGGAGGACCTTACCCTGGCGCTTAAGACCGCGTCGCAGGCGCTCAAGGACAAGATTTTCAGGAACATGTCACAGAGGGCGGCGGAGTTGCTGAAGGAAGAAATGCAGACGAGGGGGCCAGCCAGGGTGTCCGACGTGGAAAAGGCGCAGCTTGCAATAGTAAAGATCGCCAGGAAACTGGAAGCGGAGGGAAAGATCATACTTGCGGGAAAGGGAGACGAAGAACTTGTGGTCTGAGGGTCTGGCGAAAGCGGGAAACAACGAGATACTTTCTTTCGAAATGCCTGTGCTTTCAGATGACTTCTTCCGGCCCGCTCCTGTGCAACAGGAAGAGCCGGAGGCGGATGGTCCTGAAGAGGTCGGCCCGTTTGAGATATCCAACCGGATAGAGGTGATAGAAAAGGAAGCTTACGAAAAAGGATATCAAACGGGGGAAGAGGCGGGTTTTGCCATGGGTGAACAAAAAGCCCTGGTGCTTGTCGAAAGATTACAGCTCCTAGTAGATGAGCTATCCTCGCTGAAGGAAAAAACAGTCAGGGAAATGGAGCCTCAGTTCGTTGAACTGGCTATGAGCGCGGCCAAACAGATAGTCATTGAAGAATTAAAGGTCAACCCGGAATCGGTCGCCAGGATAACCAGGGATGCACTCTCAAAAATGCTGCCAGGGCAGCGCATTACAATCAAAACAAGTCCTTTCGTTTACGACCTGATCTCCAATCACAAACCGGAACTTTTGGCAGGCATTGGAGAAATAACATTCGAGGCGGACCCTAACGCCTCTCGCGATGGGGCTGTAATCTCCGGTCCTGTGCAGGAGATAGAAACCGGCATCGATGAGCAGCTGAAAAATCTGATCAAACAGATGCCGGAGAAGCTCCGGCATGGTAAAAAGTAAAAAATAAGGAATCCTTCCTGAAAGTAGAAGAAGGATTCCGGACAAGCCGGAATGACATAATTTTTTAACGGAAGATATGATAGATTTAGCCCCTTATATTAACGCTGTAAAGGAAACGGAACCGCTCCAGGTTTACGGAAAGGTTTCCGAGATAACGGGAATTATTATAAAGGCCACCGGTATGGAAACGAGCATCGGGGAGTCCTGCCTTATTTATGCCGGTGAAAACACGATCGATGCCGAAGTCGTTGGTTTCAGGGAAGGGCAGGTCCTGCTTATGGCCACCGGAGAACTCTCCGGCATAAGGCCCGGAAGCCGTGTCCGCCTGATGGGCAAAAATGTATCGGTGAAGGCCGGCCCCGGGCTTAAAGGCCGGGTCATTAACGACAGGTGCATTCCGATTGACGGAAAGGGCCCCATAAACGGAGTGGACTATCCCCTGACATCACCCACCCCGAACCCGATGGGCCGAAAGCGGATCAAAGACCCATTGGATCTGGGTATCAGGGCCATCGACGGGCTCCTTACATGCGGCAAGGGCCAGCGCATAGGCATAATGGCCGGCTCCGGTGTTGGGAAAAGCGTCCTTCTGGGCATGATAGCCAGGTACACCGAGGCCACGGTGAACGTGATCGCCCTTATCGGGGAGCGCGGAAGAGAGGTGCGTGAGTTCATCGAAAAAGACCTTGGCGAAGAGGGGATCAAAAAATCCATTGTTGTAGTATCCACAGCCGAAAACCCTCCGCTTGCAAAGATCAGGGCAGCGCTTGCCGCCACCGCGATCGCTGAATATTTCCGGGACCAGGGGGAAAACGTCCTTCTGCTTATGGATTCGCTCACGCGGGTGGCCATGGCCCAAAGGGAGATCGGGCTTGCCATAGGGGAGCCTCCGACCACAAAAGGATACACGCCGTCGGTTTTCGCTCTGCTGCCTAAAATCCTCGAGCGGGCCGGAACGGGGGAGGGGCAGGGCAGCATTACGGGTATTTATACGGTCCTTGCCGAAGGCGACGACATGCAAGACCCAATTACAGATGCGGCAAGGGCCATCCTGGACGGCCACATAGTTTTGTCCAGAAGTCTTGCCATGGAAAACCATTATCCATCGATCGATGTGCTCCAGAGCATAAGCAGGTTGATGAACGACGTAGTCGATGACAAGCACAGGCAATACGCCTCGAAGTTCATGGAGACCCTTTCCACTTATAAAAAAATGGAGGACATGATAAACCTTGGGGCCTACAAGACCGGATCGAACCCGAAAGTGGACTACGCAATCGGTATAATAGACAAACTGAAGGATTATTTGAGGCAGGACATGCAGGAGAGGCGGGACATGGCTGACAGCATCCAGGGCCTCTATTACATTTTCGGCGAGAACGGTCTGACAGGTAAGGAAAAAATTTAATTTTTTTTTAAAATGTTTTTTCCCGGGAGGCGGAAATGACGAGCAAGAATATTTCCAGGATAGTTGAGTTGAAGACAATGGTGAAAGAGCAGATGTCCGTTGAGATGATGCACGCAAAAGAAAAACTTGCCTGGGAAACCGCGAAGCTTGACGGCTTGAAACTGGAACTGGCCGGCAACATGGAGGCCATGGACCAGATGCAGTCCCTTGAGGCAGTGGATACGGACAAGCTTGAACTCCTTGGCAATTACATGATATACCTGGACAAGCGCATGAAGGAGCAGGAGAAAAAGATAGCCGGGATACAAAAGGAAGTTGACGCCAAGCAAAGCGAGCTTCGGAACGCTTACAGGGAAGAACGCGTTTTTGAAATCCTTCGCTCCAAAATGTCCATGGAAGAGCAGAGAGAGCGGCAGGCGCTTGAGCAGAAAGAGATGGATTTCAACGCCATTAAAACAAGGAAAACGCAGGGCCGGTGAAAATGAAAAAATTATACGCTTTGATTGCAGCCCTTGCCATATCTTCCCCGTTTATCGCCGGCGCGGCGCCGCAAAAATATGTGATCACGCTCCCGTCTACGGATGAAAGGTCGATCCAGGGAAAGCAGGAAGCGCTAAAGGTGGAAACCGAAAGGCTTACGGCGCTTAAAAAAGATGTCGACCAGAGGATAGCCAAATACCAGGACCTGCTGGCCCAGGTGCAGGAGGCCCTCAAGCAGTTCAATTCAATTTCCGGTCAGGCGGCAGCCAGGCTCATCAAGGTGTACGAAACCATGCCTGCTGAAAATACCGCCCAGACATTGGCCGGTCTCGACGATGCCACTGCCGTAAATGTGATTCTTATGCTGAAGCCCAGAAAAGCCGCGGCCGTAATGGCCGCCATGCCCCATGAAAAAGCGGTTGCCATCTCAAGCAGAATTCTTTCGCTTGGGAAAAAAATTCCTAGCAGGTAAATCTTTCATCCCTTCCGTAACCAGAAGTTTTTTTCACGCATCTTTTTTGTAATCCAGCCAAATCCTTTTATTCCCTTAAAAATCAATAGCTTTAAATTGAAAATTGTTTTATTTTTAAAATTCCTGACGGCTGGCATGCTTATTGTTTATGTGCTTGCATGAATATGGCGAAAATATTATTGAATGTTGAAAATACGGATTTCCGGGCGGCCTCCGGGCAGGTCAAGCTGTCTGCGGGACATAGCGGGTCTGTGCCGCCCTCCCGCTCTTTTCCGGAAGCCCTTCATGAGGCCAGTTCATCGGTGTCCCAAGGTGATTCCTCTCACGGCCTCACAAAAACCAGCCTTTCAAAAAAAGATGGACTGGCAGCGGGGGCTTCAACCGGGACTAAAGGGGTTTTTTCATCATCAACCGGGATTAAAGCGGGCCAGAGCGAAAGTGGCAATACCGCTGCTGACGGAAACAGCGCCGGTTTACAAACGGCAAGTCAGGCCGGTCCAAAAGCAGAAAATTCAAAAAAATCAAATAATCCTCTTAGCGATATTACAGGCATTATCGCCGGGCTGGCCGGTTCGGGTATTTTAAAAAATCAGCTGATCGATACAAACTCCGGCAAGGTCCCGGTTGAAAAGCTGGATTTGTTGCAGTCCGGTGAGGATAAAACTATCCAGGGCATCTTAGTGGCGGATAATTCTTCGGTAAAAGGTACAACAGTTTCCGGATCTGATAAGAACGGGCAGCAAAAGGGAAAAAATGAAGGGAAATCCGTATCTCCCGCTAAAGACCAGTCTGTGGGCCAATCTGGAAATCTTTCTATCCAGCCGGGTTTTGACCTCTCCGGAATGGATAATAACACCGCTGGAATTGCGGTCTCCGCCGCCGCGGCCGCTCAATTAAATAATGGAAGCGCGGCATCGGGTAAAGGACCATTGGAGGCGGAAACGGCCACTGTAAAAAAAGGACCATCGGCCACTGAAGCCGGTCCCGCCGCAGTTAAAACAAAGGAGATCGAAGACCTGAAAGCCAAAGGATCTGATGACGTTAAAACAAAAGACCTTAAGGACCCAATCGAAAATTCCAAGGCTGGCCTTGACGATAAAACCGGCAATAATGGGCAGAAGGAAAACAACGGTTTTGGACAAAGCGGCTACAGCGTTTCCTCAAAGCGGGACACGGGCGGGAAAAGCATGCAAACAAAAGACCCGCAGCCGGGGCAGAATGGCCTATTAAAAACCGATTCGCAGGCAGGCGGCGCGGACTCCCAGGGCGCAGCCGCAAAAGACAAATTTGTGATGGCTGCCCAGGGCGCCGGTATAAAAAACATCCAATCAGCCCCAAAGGAGGACGGCACGGCTAAGGCGGGTGCCCCCCAGGCTGGACAGGCTGGAATGCAAGCCGCCGATAAGGGCCTTGCAACCGTCTCCGGCAGCACGGCTTCCTCTGGTTCATTTACCGATCACGTGCAAACGGAAACGGTAAAGGGTGAACACCTTCAGGATGAACCGTTTGTTATTACGAAGCAGACGGACAATTCCATCGAGGTAAAGATAGAGCCCGAAGGACTTGGGAAAATGGATATAAAACTTTTCATGGATAAAGGGCATTTGAATGCACACATACATGCATCTGAATCGATCGGAAAGGAAGTGATCGAGAGGAGTCTGGGGAGCATTACAAGCAAACTGGCGGAAGAGGGGATCAATGTGGGCAGTTTCTCCGTTTCATTAAGGGACCGGAGAAATGGCGGTCAGCAGACATCTGAAGACGGCAACAAAAGCACGGGTAAAACAAGGGCGGCAGCACAGATCGAACAAACGGGCCCAAAGCCGGTCTCAAGCGCGGGCGGCGGCCTTTTGAGTCTATTCGCTTAAAGGAGGACTTTTTAGAATGAGCACAGCAATTTCATCGACAACTAACGGACTGACGGGCATTATCAATCAGACTGGGCAGACAGGTCAAACGGGCCAGACAGGTTCAACGGGAAGCAGCACTCAGAGCGCCGGCGCGCTGCAAGATGAGTTTTTAAAGCTGCTGACCACACAACTCCAGAACCAGGACCCGCTCCAGCCGATGGACAATTCCCAGTTTACTTCGCAGCTTGCCCAGTTCAGCCAGCTCGAACAGTTGAGCAACCTCAATACTTCCATGGGCAGTCTCTCAAGCAGCATCGCTGCAAGCAATAGCAATATGATGGCAAGCAATCTGATAGGCAAGTACGTAACCACCTCCGGCGGGGACACTTCGCAAGTAACGGGGGTATCTTTCCAGAACAACCAGGCAAGCCTTGTGCTGTCTGACAATACAACTGTTTCCATGAGCGATGTCACGGAAATAAAGAACGGCCAATAAAGGAGGACTTATAAATGATCTCTTCAATGTACACAGCCGTAAGCGGACTTAATGCGGAAGACACGCAGCTTTCAGTCATCGGCAACAATATAGCGAACCAGAACACAGTGGGGTTCAAAAACTCAAGAGCCCTTTTTGGAGACGTCCTGTCCTCCGAAATGGCCGGTATGCAGGTCGGCAGCGGTGTAAGGGTGGATGATATTACGTCCCAGTTCACTCAGGGCTCACTGGAGACGACCTCCAATGCCCTGGATATGGCCATTGAGGGCAACGGGTTTTTTGTCGTCAACGGCTCAAGCGGCGAGCGTTTTACCAGGGCCGGCCAGTTCTCGATGGACAAAAGCGGCAACATCGTTGATCCCCAGGGAGATGTGCTCCAGGGTTACCAGGCTGATGCAAACGGCAACATCACCGGCACTACCGGAAACCTGCAGCTTACAGTTTCCCAGCTTCCCCCTCAGGAGACCTCCTCTGCCAGCATGAAACTGAATCTGCAGTCGACCGCCAAGGTATACGACCCCACTACGGCCCCTTTCAGCCTCACCGGCGGTGCAGGAGGAACGCCCACCAATTATGATTATTCCACCTCGGTAGACGCTTATGACGTTCAGGGCATCGACCATAAGGTAACAGCCTATTTCACAAATGTCGGCGCCAGCGCAGATGGCGTTAGCGGGGACACTGACTGGAAGGCGAATTACGTATACAATGACACGGCGGGCAACCCCACGATCGCAGGCACACAGACCCTGACCTTCAATTCAAGCGGCGCTTTGGTAAGCGACAACAACGATTCTCCCATTGCATTCAATTTCGCGACCTCTCAAAATATAGCGTTTGACTACGGCACCGCGATCAACGCGCCTGAGAGCGGCACCGGTCTTGACGGGACTACGCAGTTCGCTTCCGATTTTGCCGTCGAAAACGTGACCCAGAACGGCAGCCCGGCGGGCACGCTGGAGAATTACGGTATCGATAAGAACGGTGTTATTACAGGCACGTTCACAAACGGCCAGCAGAAAACCCTTGGGCAGATCGTGCTTGCCAATTTTGACTCTCCCACCAGCCTTCAGCAGCTCGATGGCAACCTGTATACCCAGACCGTGGATTCGGGGCAGGCCCTTATCGGAAAGCCGCAGACCGCCGGATTGGGCAGCGTAAATTCCGGAAGCCTCGAGGAAAGCAATGTCGATCTATCGGACCAGTTCGTAAAAATGATCGCGGCGCAAAGCGGATATGAGGCGAATTCCAAGATGATAACAACCATGGACCAGCTGATGCAGACCCTCGTTAACATGAAGCAGTAGACGCTTTAACCAAAACAGGAAATTTTTTTCCATTACCGGGGCGGCTCTAATTAAATCAAACCAGGGCCGCCCCTCCTTTTTTGCCGTATTCCTCTCGTTCGTCATTCCCGCATGTCTTAAGCGCCCGATTTTATCCGTAAAAAGATCAAGTCTGGCCAGCGACGTTGCCTTTGATTTTAAAA
>JAKAEG010000360.1 GCA_021819985.1 Nitrospirota bacterium
AGGAACTGAAGGAGATCCACCGGACGGGAAAGCTCAAGGACCTTTTTGAGCTTACAGACAACATCTCTTTCATGTTGAACTCTACTACTACCAAGATGGTCGAGAGGAACGCGGCCATAATGGAGGAGCTTTACAGCATCGCCAACGAGGCGGCTGATCCCTCCATGCTGGAAGCGGTTCGTGAGATCAAGAACCTCCAGAAATCCGGGAACCTGAAGACCTTGTCCGAGGCTTCGTACATGTTGGCTTTCATGACGAACGCAATGACGGACAGCATGGTCCAGAGGCTGGCCTCCTTCACATCGGCCTTTGTCGAGGAGGTTGCAACTCCGCACCTTACCGACATCATAAGGGGCACGCTCAGCTGTATGTCAAAGACCGTGGAAGAGGCAAAGTCCGATCCCCCGAAGCCGGGGTTCAAGGCCTTGATGTCTACCATGAGGGACCCCGAGGTGCAGATGGGCATGCAGTTCATGATGAGGCTGGCTAGGAACCTGCGCCATTGTCTTATGGCCGCTTACGACAAGTAGGCTGGAGGGTAAAATTATCCAAAAAAAAGGGCGGGAATTTTTTCCCGCCCTTTTTTTTGGTCTTGTTAAAGCCCAAAAAGAAAACAAAAACAAAAAAACCTACCACATGATCAGTTTGTCATGGGATTCTATCAGGTCCAGTATCTCGGATGCGGATTTCTCATTGAGCCTGACAACCGTCACCTGCTGGGTAGCCTTATGCCTGTCAAGCAGCTGCTGGCCGGTCGCGTCCAGGTCTTTCTTCAAAATATATAATATCTTCATGGGGTAGCGTATGCCTCCTGCCTAATAAGGGTCTATGAAATCGTATTCGGTGAGCTTGTCCGCCATGGCGTCCGCGGCAAGGAATTCCAGCTCCGGGTTCTCCCTGCTGTTGGTGAATAACTTCAGGTCCATGTCCCTGCAGAGCTCATAGTTCCTCTGCGTGTCAGGGTCCGCCTCCACCTTCCTGTCCAGCACGAATATATCGATCACATCGTCCAGCACGATAAGGCCGGCGCTGATCCTGAATGCCTCGCTCTGCCTGTCTCTCACTAAAATAGCTATCTTTCTTGCCATATCCTTCCCCTCCTAAAAAACCAGGACCTTGTCGCACTCGTTGTGGATAAGCGCGTTCTGGTATTGCGTGCCGTTTATGATGCCCTCCGGGATTTCCTTTTCGTCCAGGTTCCTTCCTTTTGCGCTGTAATTACAGAGGCTCATGTCCACGTTATCGAGCTTTCTCAAGTCTGCGATCGCGCAGTTTTTTACCAGGTAAATGCCGTCATCGGTCATGAACAAGCTCACGCTGTGCCCCCTCTTGACCGCCTCTTTGGTGATCTCCACGATCTTGTTGGCGTGAGGGGTTTGTGTTATGAGAATTCCAATTTTCATAATGTTCTCGTCTCCCGTCCCTCCTTGATTTTTTGGTTTTCCCGGAAAATACGAAAGATTATATAAATTTATCGGGATTCCTGTCAATTTGCCCCCGGATAACGGAGGCCGGAACCGTTTATTATTACATGCCCCTCCCGCTTTCCCGGGAACCCCACTCTCTCCGAAATAACCCCCGCAACAAGAAACCCTGCAATAGATGGGACTCTCAATTTATGGAGCAGAAACACCACAAGAGCGGAGACTCCAAAAATGATAACCAAAGATCTGAAGAATTCAGATTCCATATGTCTTATGGTAGCATGGGATATGCTTTACTTCAGTGCATTTTGGTCCGCCTTAGTGACTTTATACAAGAAATGTCCGAAGTGCGGCAAGGTCCAATACTTCAAAGATAAGAAGAAGGGTGGCAGGGTCGTCACCTGTAAGAAATGCGTACATCAATTCGCTTTGAAATAGTATCGTAACCGCACATTTTTAATTACTAAAAAACGGGTTTATTGACTGGCGGGAAAATGCAAAAAATTCCATCAGCTTACCGGTTTTGTTATGAACATTGGATTTTCTATTTAAATACTTGTTTGTACACAATAAGAACTTTTAAATTTCAATTATGAAAGGAAATCAGCATCAGTCTTTTGGTACTAAAAATGCGTTGGTATCGACTAAATCAAAATGAGGTCTTAGAGAAACTGCAAACTTCGGAAGCCGGCCTGTCCTTAAGTGAGGCCGAGAAACGTCTTCTCCGTTATGGGCCAAACAGGATCGCCGAAGAAGAGAAAATAAACAGGCTCAAAATACTGGTGCATCAGTTTACAAGCCCGCTCATCTATATCCTGATCATCGCTGGTATGATGACCATTTACTTTCGTGAATATGTGGATGCAGGGGTAATCTTTTTTATAGTCGTTCTTAACGCTATCATTGGGTTTATCCAGGAGCACAAGGCGGAAGAGAGCGTCAGGGCGCTCAAAAGGATGGCCGTCCCCACGGCGCGCGTGCTGAGGACTGGGCTGGAAAAGGAAATTGAAAGCGGGAAACTTGTTCCGGGCGATATTGTCCTGATAGCGTCCGGCGCAAAGATCCCTGCCGATATCCGGCTGCTGCACTCAGTTGAGCTGAAGATCGACGAGGCAATGCTTACGGGCGAATCCGTGCCGGTAGAAAAGGTAATATCTCCCCTTGAGGAGGAAGAACTGATACCCGGAGACCAGATCAACATGGCTTTTATGGGTACGATCGTAGTAAGTGGCAGGGCCCGGGGTGTGGTAGTCGAGACCGGCGCGAACACCATCCTCGGAAGCATTGCCGGCGAGATAAAAGAGATTGGCCTGGTAGAGGCACCCATTCAGAAAAAGATCGAACGCTTTGCGAAGGCCATC
>JAKAEG010000051.1 GCA_021819985.1 Nitrospirota bacterium
CGTCTCGCCCGACATGGCCGAGACAACGACCGCCACCTTTGCGCCCGCGCGCGCGGACTCCGCCACCCTCTGGGCAACGGCCCTGATCCTTTCAAGACTGCCAACGGAGGTGCCCCCGTATTTCTGCACAATAAGCATTTTCCGGTTTTTTAATCGAACCTGCCTTCCACAAAGTGCTCCATTATCCTGTGGCCCTCTATCCTGATGGCCCCTTCCAGTTTCGTAATGGACTCATCATAACCGGAAACCATTGCCGAATGGCCGTGCCCCCCGCCGATGGAATGTGCTCCCTCACTGTCGAAAATCGCAAAAGGCACGATATCCTTGGCATGGGTCCTTATCTCTATCGGGGTCGCATGGTCCGGCATAAGGAGTACCCGGTAATTGCCCCATTCAGGCAGCCCTCTCATAACGGTGCCCACAACCAGGGCGTCAAAATCCTCGATGGCCTTTATCTTGTGCTCAATACTGCCCTCGTGCCCCGCCTCGTCGGGGGCCTCAACATGGATATAGACCAGGTCGGCATCCTCAAGGGCCCTAAGCGCATATTCCGCTTTGCCGGTATAGTTGGTGTCCAGCCAGCCGGTTGCGCCCGGCACCTCTATTACCTTGAGACCGGACGAGATGGCGAGCCCTTTTGTAAGGTCAACGGCTGAAACCATCGCCCCCTTGAGCCCGTAGACCTCGCTGAAAGCGGGCAGCTCCGGCTTTCCTCCCTGCCCCCAAAGCCAGATGCTGTTTGCAGGCCTTTTCCCTTCTGCGACACGCTTTTTGTTTACGGGATGCCTCTCAAGGATATCGACGGAGGCCAGCATGAGCCGCCTTATAAAATCTTCATTTGCGCCCTGCGGAAGATAGCTGGCGATCTCCTTGCCCAGGATATCATGCGGCGGGGTGCAGTCTATTGAGACATCCCCGCCCGCCCACAAGAGCAGGTTCCGGTAGCTTACGCCCGGATAGAATTGCAGGGAGTCATTGCCCAGTTCGCGGTTCAGGTCTTTTATCAGGATCCGCCCTTCCTCAGCGCTTATCTGCCCTGCGCTGTGGTCTTCCATGTATACCTTGGTCCTGTCCTTGTTATAACGGAGCGTAACGAAGTTGCACCTGAATGCGACGTCCCCGTCTTTAAGCGGTATCCCCATGCTGGCCGCTTCAAGCGGGGCCCTTCCGGTGTAATATTTTGCGGGGTCGTAGCCAAGGATGCTCAGGTTGGCGACATCAGATCCGCTTGGAAGCCCTTCGGGCAGCGTACTGGCCGCCCCAACCAGCCCTTCCCTGGCGAGCTTGTCCATATTCGGCGTAAAGGCCGCCTGAAGAGGCGTTTTTCCGCCAAGCTGGCCAAGAGGGCGATCCGCCATGCCATCACCTATAAGAATTACGTATTTCAAAGTATCTTCTCTATGACATCTTTAATAACGCCAAGGTCGTTTTCCACTTTCAAAGGGGATGAGGGACAACTTTTGAAAACCGTGTCGGGGTCCTTGAGCCCGTGCCCCGTAAGCGTGCAGACCACCCGGTCTCCCGGCTTGAAAAAATTTTTATTTTCTTTGGCAAGCTTAAGAACTCCCGCAATGGAAGCCGCGCTTGCGGGCTCGCAAAAAATACCCTCGGTGGAAGCGACAAGCCGGTATGCTTCGAGTATTTCATCATCCGTAACGGCCTCTATCCGGCCGCCGGATTGGGTAACCGCGTTCTGGGCCCCGGTCCAACTGGCCGGGTTTCCTATCCGAATGGCTGTAGCGATGGTTTCCGGGTGCGCTACGGGGCTGCCAAGCACTATCGGCGCGGCGCCCGCGGCCTGAAAACCAAGCATTCGGGGAAGCCCGGAAATCTTGCCCTTTTGCATGTATTCATTATATCCCTTCCAGTAGGCGGTGATGTTTCCGGCATTGCCGACCGGCAGCGAATGAAAGACAGGCGCGCTCCCCAGCGCGTCCACTATCTCGAAAGCCGCCGTCTTCTGCCCTTCCAGCCTGAAAGGGTTAATGGAATTGACCATTTTTACCGGGTATTCTCCGACTATTTTTTTTACGAGGTCAAGGGCGCTGTCAAAATTGCCGTTTATCTGAAGCACATGGGCCCCGTGAATAATGGCCTGGGCAAGCTTTCCAAAGGCGATCTTCCCCTCGGGTATAAGGACAATGGCCTTCATCCCGGCCCGCGCGGCATAGGCGGCCGCGGATGCCGACGTGTTTCCGGTAGATGCGCAAATTACGGCCTTTCCGCCTTCTTCGAGGGCCTTTGGGATGGCCATCGCCATTCCCCTGTCCTTGAAAGACCCGGTGGGGTTTGCCCCTTCGAATTTCAAATAAAGCTCCAGGTCGAGACCTTTTTTAACGGTCAGGTTTACGGCCTTTACCAAAGGCGTGCCCCCTTCAAGCAGGCTCACCGAAGGGGTGTTGCCGGTAACCGGCAGGAATTCTCTGTATTGGTCTACTATCCCTTTCCAGCTCATTGTTATTCTACTATGTCACCCTCGACAAGCTCTACGACCACGCCCTGGCTCCTCAGGAACTCGATCCCCTTGTTAAGGTCTTCGGGTGCGCCTTCAAGCTCAAGGACCATCTCGCCTATCGTTTCGGTCACCCTGGCGCGCCTTATATTGGGCATAACGCCGAACTGCTTGGCCATCCTGAAAATGACCGGCTCCTTGATAAGCTGCTGGGGAAACGTAAGCTTGACCCGTTCTTTCATTTTTATTGCCTCCCGCCCGCTATCGCCGGCACTATCGACACCTCGTCCCCATCCTTCACCAACGTGTTTTCCGCCTGGAGGAACCGGATGTCCTCTTCGTTTACGTACACGTTCACGAATCTCCTTATCTTGCCGCCCTCGGAGATCCTTTCAGCGATCCCGGGGAACTGCCTCTCCAGGTCCTGGACGATGTCTACGACCTTCCCTGCCTCCGTACTTACTTCCTCTTTGCCGCCCGTGATCCTCTGAAGCGGGGTAGGAATCCTTACTTTTACTGACATTTCCCGATCACCTCCTTATAGCTTTAAGGACATCCTCAAAGGATGCCAGATTAGGTTTTATCCGATGTACACTGGGTGTGTGCCCGGCAAGCGCCTCCTGCGTTTTGAGGCCGTTTCCGGTTATGCAGACGACCGTGCGTGAATCCCTGTCAATTTTTCCGGAGGCTATCAGCTTCTTTGTGGCGGCAAGCGTTACTCCCCCCGCCGTCTCGGCAAACACCCCTTCGGTGGCCGCAAGGAGTTTTATCGCCTCGATCAACTCGAGGTCCGATACATCCTCGGCCCCGCCGCTGGTCTCTCTTACAATGGCCCCCGCGTAATAGCCGTCGGCCGGGTTGCCTATCGCAAGCGATTTAGCCAGAGTGTCCGGCTTGACCGGGCGTATAACATCAACGCCCTGCTTTATGGCGGTCACTATCGGGGAGCACCCGGTGGCCTGGGCCGCAAATACCTTTGTTTCAAGCTTGTCGATGAGGCCTATCATCTTTGCTTCCTTGAAGCTCTTCCATATCTTTGTAAGAAGCGATCCGCTGGCGCAGGGGATCACCACATTGTCAGGCGCCTGCCAGCCAAGCTGTTCCAGGACCTCCAAACCAAGCGTCTTCGACCCCTCGGCGTAAAAAGGCCTTATATTTATGTTCACGAAAGCCCATTTGTATTTATTGGCTACCTCGCTGCATAACCGGTTCACGTCGTCATAATTGCCGTCAACGGCTATCAGGTTGGGCGAATATACGATAGACGCGGTGATCTTGCTCTGCTCCAGTGAGGCCGGTATGAATACGAACCTTTTAAGCCCGGAACGCGCCCCGAGGGCGGATACCGAATGGGCAAGGTTGCCGGTCGAAGCGCATGCCACCGTATCGAACCCGAACTCCAGCGCCTTTGTAAGGGCCACCGACACCACCCTGTCCTTGAAAGAGAGCGTCGGGTGCATGACGGTATCGTCCTTTATGTAGAGTTCTCTCACTCCAAGCACCCTGGCCAGGTTATCGGCCTTTAAAAGCGGGGTAAAACCGGAACTCAACCCTACCTGGGGCTCTCCGTCAATTGGCAGGAGTTCCCTGTAACGCCACAGGTTTTTCTCCCGCCCTTCGATAGTCTTCCTGTTAAGCACCTGCCCGATGCCGTCATAATCATAGACAACCTCGAGCGGCCCGAAACAGAACTCACAAACATAAATGGGCTCTACGGGATATTCCCGCGAGCACTCCCTGCACCTAAGAGCCTTTACATAACCCATAGCCCCAAAAGACCTCCTTCCAGCAATGTAAAACGGGGAAAAAATCTATTTTACTTGAATCGCTTTAATTTTGAAAGCTTCTTTGACAAAGAGGGAAACAGATTGACAGTCCGCTCCATTATGGGGGTATACTATCCCGGTAAGTATCCACTTACAAAAATATAATTTCCGAGGTTTTTGTTTTTGGACATTGCCCTCTTCCGTTCCCTCAGGCACAGGAACTACCGCCTCTTCTTTACCGGCCAGGGGATATCGCTGGTAGGCACATGGATGCAGCAGATAGCCATGAGCTGGCTTGTCTACCGGATGAGCGGCTCCGCCCTGCTTTTGGGAGTGGTGGCCTTTTCGGGCCGGATACCGACCTTGCTGCTTGGCCCCTTTGCGGGAGTGCTCGCCGACAGAGTGAACAAGCACCGCCTTATAGTCATTACGCAGACGCTTTCCATGATCCAGGCATTCGTCCTGTCCGCTCTTGTCCTTACCGGCACGGTCGCGATCTGGCAAGTAATCGCGCTTAGCTTTATCCTTGGCTGCGTAAACGCCTTCGATATTCCAATCAGGCAGGCCTTTGTCGTGGACATGATCGAAAGAAAAGAGGACTTGGGAAACGCCATCGCGCTGAATTCCTCTTTAGTAAACGGCGCAAGGCTTGTAGGTCCCGCCATCGCTGGCATCCTGATAGCCGCCCTGGGCGAGGGGTTATGTTTCCTTGTTAACGGGATAAGCTATCTGGCGGTCATAATTGCGCTTCTCATGATGAAGATGGGAAAACCGGTCATCAAGGCGGGGGAAAAACACTTTATCAGGGAACTCGCTGAAGGCTTTTCTTATGCGTTCGGCTTTTCGCCGATAAAATCCATCCTCCTGCTGCTTGCGCTTATGAGCTTCCTCGGGATGCCCTATCAGGTGCTCATGCCCATTTTCGCCGGCAAGGTCCTGCACGGCGGCCCACACACGCTTGGTTTTCTGATGGGCGCATCGGGGCTTGGCGCGCTTGCCGGTGCAATTTTTTTGGCTTCCAGGAAAGACACCGTGCAATTAGGTATGATAACGCCGCTTGCTGCCGCCATTTTCGGGATAGGACTTATGGCTTTTTCCGGGTCCCGCGTCCTCTGGCTCTCGATGCCCCTGATAAGCCTGGCGGGGTTTGGAATGATGGTCCAGATGGCTTCAAGCAACATGGTACTTCAGAACATTGTGGAGGACAGCAAGCGGGGCCGTGTCATGGCCCTTTTTACGATGGCTTTCATGGGGATGACCCCGTTTGGAAGTCTGACCGCGGGCTGGCTGGCAAGCCGTATAGGAGCCCCTTACACCACTTTTATAAGCGGCGTGTGCTGTGTTCTGGGCTCGCTGGTCTTTTCCATCAGGCTGCCCTCTTTAAAAGAGAAACTTGCGCCGGTTTACGAAAAAAAGAGGTTTCAGATCTGAAAGTCCAGACAAATGATTTAGTCCTCTGATCCTGGGTTTGCCCGTCGGCTTTTTATCGCCGGTTCCCGATCTGATCAAGTCCTTCCATTGCCTGTTCGTTTCCGGGATCCAGTTTTAAAATATACTGAAACTCATCTGCGGCCGCCTCCAAATCCCCCTGTTTCTGATAACATTTCCCAAGCAGCAAATGGGCTTTCAGTAAACCAGTATCCAATTTGGCGGCCGTTCTGTATTGCCGTACGGCTTCATCCGTACGGCCCTCCTGGTCGAAAATGATCCCAAGATCCAGATGCGCCTGTGCGAAGTCCGGGTCAATGGCCAGCGCGGCCGTAAGCTCACGCTCGGAATCGGACAGCCGCCCTTCCCTGAAATAGGTCACCCCAAGGTCCACATGCGCCCCTGCAAGGCGCGGGTCAAGCCTCAATGCCATATTAAGCTGCCGTTCAGACTCGGCAAGAAGGCCGCGCCCGGAAGATATGGCACCCAGATTCATCCATACCTTGGCAAGCCCTGGGTTAAGAGACAGGGCTGTATTAAATTCCCGCATGGCCGTATCGATATTTCCCTGCCCGGCGTAAATACTGCCAAGGTTGCAATGGGCCAGGGCGTTTCCCGGGTCGGCATCCGTCATGCTTGAATAGAGGCTCATGTCGTCCCGCCATACAAAATTCCTCTCGAACGTTCTTGCGCCAAGCGCAATGGTGAGCGCAATGACTATTGCAGAGCCCGAGATCGCGTTTCTTTTGTGCAGTCCTGAAATGATATATCCCAGAATGAGGCAAAAGCCTGCAATAATGAAATACTGATATTTTTCAGCCACCGGGGCGCTCGGTATTTTAACGATGTTCGAAACCGGCAGAAGGCCCCAGAATATCCACAAAACCCCGGCGCGCACAGGTCCGGGAGTTCTTTTGGCCAGAGAAAAATAGACCATAAGGATAATTCCCACGATGGCGCCGACGGCCTTGTACCAGCTGAAAGAAAGCCATCCCGCCGTGTAGTTGGCGTTTAGCTTGAAAGGGAAGACCATCAATCTGAAATGCTCGAAATAAACCGATGAAATGAGCTTTAATCTTTCATAGGAAAGCTCGATCCCCGCTTTTGAGGTAAATGCGCCAAGCACAAGGTGCCTGACTATAAAATAAAGCACGGTAATAATAAGAAAACCATAGACAAGGCCTTTCCTTGATTTGGGTCTTTCCTGCCCGGCCCGCCCTTCCGCAAACCGGAATGAAAAAAGGAAAAACGGCAAGACCACAGCCGGTTCCTTGCTTAACAGCGCCAGCAAATAGAATAAAAGAGCGGCCCCCGTCCACTTTGGCCCGCTTTTTTTCACACAGATAAGGCAGGCGGCGGAAAAGAGCGCGCACAGAATTACGTTCCTGTTGAATACAGCGTTCACCGCCTCCGCGTTCACCGGGTACACTGAAAATAAAAGGGCTGAAATGAAGGCGAGCCGCTTGTCCTCAAATACTTCCATTAACAGCATATAGAAAAAGACGGCCACAAGGACGTGCAGCAGGACGTTTTCAAGATGATACCCGAAAGGACCGGTCCCCCAAATATATGAATCCAGCATATAAGTAAGCGTATTTAACGGCCTGTAATAAGGGGTTGTCTCATTGTCGTCCAGCGCCATATCAGGAGATGTCAGCAGGACCAGCGCATTTCCCGGATGGTGGAAAAATTCCTGTTTTTTCAATATCAGGGATTTATCGCTCCAGACAAATCCGGAGAAAAGACTGTTGGCGTAAACGATACCAGAGGCCAAAATAAGAATTATCAGGATCTTTTTATTCTTCATTTTTATTTCACATCCGCAGTTCCATCTTGCTCAAAAGTTCCCTGGCTTGTGAATTGCCGGGATTCAGCTCGAGCGCGGCCTGGAATTCGCCGATTGCATCCTGAAAGCGGCCCTCCTTACCGTAGACTATGCCAAGGTCCATCCTGGCCAGGTCCAGTCCCGGATCAAGAGTCAGAGCGCCCTTCAGTTGCCGCTCCGCATCCTCAAAACGGCCCTCCTTTGCATAGACCACCCCCAGGTTCACCTGCGTCATGGCAAGCCCTGGATCGAGGGCCAATGTCTCCTTATACTCGCGTTCGGCTTGCTCCAGGTTTCCCTCCTGTTCATAAGCCACTCCCAGGTGAGCCATCGCTTCAGTATTTTTGGGATTTAAAACCAGGGCTTTCTTGAAATCCTGTACAGCATCATCAAGACGTCCCTCATGGGTATGCGCAATTCCGATGTTCACCCATGCCTGGGGATATCCCAGAGCCAAAGCGCTTTGAAATTCCCGGATGGCCTTGTCAGCCTCACCCATTTCTCCGTAAACGGTGCCAAGATCGCAATATGCCTCGCCATTGGCCGGGTTTGCCCGGATCATACCGGAGAAAAAACTGATATCGTCTTTCCAGACGAAATTCCTCTCAAATGTCCTAGCGCCTAGAGCCAAAGTGAGCGCTGCAGCTATAACAGTGCCTGCAAATACCTTTTTTGTTCGAAGTCTGGAAAGGGCATACCCGATCATAAGGACAGCCCCGAAAAGAACTGTGTATTGGTATCGCTCGGCCACGGGGCCGCTTGGGATCTTGATAATACCCGATATCGGCAGAAGCCCCCATAAAATCCACTGGGCTCCGAACCTGACCGGCTCCGGACTTTCTTTTTTAAGCGCGAAATAAAGCAGAAAAAGCACGCACGCAATGGCAGACACAGCCTTTATCGGACTAAAATACATCTGCGCTTCCGTATAGCGGGAATTAAGTTTGAAAGGAAAAACAAAAAGTTTAAAGTTTTCGAAATAAACTGAAGATATTAATTTTAAATTTGAAAGCGAAAGGTCCAGGCCTGAATTTCCAGTAAATGTGCCCAAAACAAGATGTCTAAGAACAAAATAAAGGGATGTGACCGCAAAAAAACCAATTAAAACATTCTTCCTTGCTTTAAATCTATTTCCACTTGAGGTGAGTCCAAGGGAAAGCAGAAAAAATGGCAGGACCACTGCGGGTTCCTTGCTAAGGAGGGCAAGGAAATAGGCCAAAAACGATATTGCCTTTTTCCCTCTCGCCAGGAACAATAAAGAGGCAACGGAAAACACGGAACATAAAATTACATTTCGGGCCGATATCCAGTTTACCGATTCCGCGTTTACCGGGTACACCGCAAACAGAAGGGCTGAAAAAAAAGCGAGCCATTCATCTTCAAACAATTCCAATAAAAGCAGATAAAAGAGCATTACAACAACGGCGTGAAGCAATACATTTTCAAGGTGATACCAAAAAGGGTGAAGTCCAAAAATAAAATGATCAACCATATAAGTAAGGGTATTCAGTGGCCTGTAATAAGGAGTTTTAACGCCTAACGGAGCATCTGGTGAAGTCAATATCCTGACCGCGTTTTCCGGATTGCTGAAAAAGGCCTGTTTCTGGATGATCAGGGTATTGTCATCCCAGACAAAACCGGACACCAGGCTGTTCGCATAAACAGCTCCTATAACCAGCAGCAGGACGATCAAAACTTTTTTATGTTTCATAGGTTGTTCAGCCGGCTTTCGGCAGCGTTTAAAAATGCGCGCGCCTGCGCATTGGCCGGGGACAGTTTAAGAGCAGTTTGGAATTCCTGTTCGGCACCTTCAAAAAGGCCTTCCTTTGCATAAGCCACGCCAAGGTTCATTACGGTATCAATTAAAAGCGGATCAATGGCAAGGGCCGTTTTGAATTCCCGCACTGCGCCATCAAGATCACCTTGGCCGGCATAAACCAACCCGGCATCGGCATGCGCCCTGGCATTATCCGGATCCAGCTTTATAACAGCCTGGAATTCGTTTTCAGCCTCTTTCATCCTGTCTTGTTTCAGGTAAAGTTCAGCCAGATTCATATGGGCATCCGAATAGCCGGGATTCAGAACTGTAGTCTCCCTAAACTCACTTTCCGCATCGGCTACCCTGTTTTCTTTCATATAGGCCACGGCCAAATCCATATGGGATTTATAATAGCCCGGGGCCACCTGGACCGCCTTTTGAAATGACTCAAACGATTCCTCAGGGCGGCCCTGTTTTGCGTAAATGAGCCCCATGCAGATATAAGCGTCTCCATCCAACGGGTCTATCTTTTTGGAGACTCTGCACTCCTGAGCCGCCTTTTCCAGAGCGCCATGTTTTTCATAATACAAGCCAAGATAAGAACGAGCTATAGGGTTCCATGGATCGGAACTCACCATGCTTGAATAAAGACTCAGGTTATCGTGCCATACGAAATTCCTCGTGAATGTCCTTGCACCAAGAACCAGCGCAAGCGCAAAGGCAATAACCGGGCCACCCAGCATTTTTCGTTTTTGCAATCCCGCCAGAAGATACCCAAGTATAAGGACAAAACCGAAAATGACCGTGTACTGATATCTCTCCGCCACCGGAGCGCTCGGTATCCTTACGATACCGGAAACGGGAATAAGCCCCCATAAGATCCACTGCGCTCCCGCCCTCACCGGGTCCGGGGTTTTCTTTTTGAGTGATAAATATAGCAGAAGCAGAATGCCCGTAATAGTCACCATGACTTTAAAAAGAGTAAAAGAGATATCCCCTTCGTAATAAAGCGCATTTAGATGGAACGGGAAAAGCATCAACCTCAGGTGCTCAAAAAGGACCGCCGCCATTAATTTGAGCCTTTCTGGTGAAAGCTCCATTCCGGATCCCGATGTAAACACCCCCAGCACAAAATGTCTTATTAAAAAATACAGGGCCGTAATACCGAAAAACATGGCAAGGACATTCCACTTTGCCTTGAACTTCTCTTCCTTCGCGGTCAGCCTCAATGAAAGGAGAAAAAAAGGCAGGACCACTGACGGTTCTTTACTAAGGAGGGCAAGAAAGTAAGATAAAAAAGAAAGTGCAGTCCATTTTGGTTTCCCTTTTGCCAGAAATAAAAGAGAGGCGAGGGAAAATGCCGCGCAAAAAAGAACATTCCTGTTGAACACGGCATCGACCGCCTCCGCGTTCACCGGGTACACCGCAAAAAAGAGAGCTGAAATAAAAGCAAGCCGCTTGTCTTCAAACACCTTCATTACAACAAGGTAAAAAAGTATTACGACCAGAGCATGAAGCAAAACATTTTCAAGGTGATACCAAAAAGGGTTCAACCCCCAAAGATAATGGTCCGCCATATAGGTAACTATGTTGAAAGGTCTGTAGTAAGGGTTTTTCTGTCCCAAACCTGAATCGGATGACATGAAAATTTTAAGCACATTTTCCGGATGGCTGAAGAAGGCACTTTTTTTAATAATAAGAGAGTTGTCATCCCAAACAAAACCCGAAAAAAGGCTGTTGGCGTAAACGGTCCCGGCCAGGACCAGCAGTAACAGGATAGCTTTTCTGTTCTTCAACAGATACGCTCCTGGCAATTTGGTCCAAAGGCGGTCCGAATGCTTTTTTTAACCATGGGCATTATTGTAAAAGCTTTCATAAACTGGCTGCAAGGTCCTGGTATCACCCCTGCTTTTCTTAAAAACGGCGCCCATGAGGTCAATTTCTGATGATCCGCCGCATATTATTAAGGTTGTTAACGGCCAGCGGGTTGCCGGGATCCAGTTTCAGAACATTTTCGAACTCCGCAGCCGCCTCCCTAAAAAGGCCTTCCTTTTCATAGCCCATCCCCAGGGCCATATGTGCCTCCGGCATGGAAGGATCAAGATTAACAGATCCCCTGAATTCCCTGACAGCATCATCAAGCCGTCCCTCTTTCGCGTAAGCCACCCCCAGATTCAGCATTGCCTTGACCGATTCAGGAGAAAGGACCAGGGCGGTCTTGAACTCCTGAACGGCTCTTTCCAGATCGCCTCTTTTCGCATAATAAATCCCAAGGTCTACCCGCGCATCGGCAAGTGAGGGTTTGAGGGCCAGGGCAGTCCTGAATTCGCTGGCGGCCTTTTCCAGGCCGCCCCGGCTATCGTAAGCCAGCCCCAGATCATAATGCGCCAGCGGATTTTGCGGATCTGAACGGGTCATACTCGAGAAAAGACTGATATTGTCGTGCCAAACGAAATTCCTTTCAAATGTCCTTGCGCCAAGAGCAATTGAAAGCATGGCGGCTGCCGCCATGCCGAAAAACGCCTTTTCCCGGGACAGTCTTTCTGCCAGATATCCCAGTATAAGCACAAAACCCAGGACAATTGTGTATTGATACCTTTCAGCTACCGGGGCGCTTGGTATCTTTATAATGTTCGAAACCGGCAGGAGCCCCCAGAATATCCATTGGGCCCCCGCCCGCACTGGTTCCGGGGTCTTCTTCACTAAAAACGTACACAGCAGCAGAACAACTCCGCCAATAGCGGCGGCCGCTTTTAGCGGGGAAAAGAAGAGGTTTTGTTCCGTATAAAGCGCGTTCAGTTTGAACGGATAAACAAAAAGCCTGAAATGCTCAAAATAAACCGCCGTGATCAGCTTTAATCTGGATAGTGGAAAACCGGCCCCCTCACCGGGTAAAAAAGAACCAAGCACAAGATACCTGACCACAAAATAGAAAACTGTTACGCCAACAAATCCGGCCAGAACCTTCCACTCCTTTTTGAAATTAACTCCCTTTGTGGTCAGCCCATATGAAAACAGAAAAAACGGCAGGACTATGGCGGGTTCTTTGCTGAGCAGCGCCATAAAATAGGCCAAAAGAGACAATATCTTATTCCCTCTTGCCAGAAATAAAAGAGAGGAAAGCGCGAAAACCGAACAGAAAAGCACATTCCTGTTGAATACCGCATCCACTGCTTCCGCGTTTACCGGATAAACAGCAAACAAAAGGGCTGAAAAAAAAGCAAGCCGCTCATTTTCAAACACTTCCATTATCAGGAGGTAAAAAAGTATCACCACTAAGGCGTGGAGTAAAAGATTTTCAAGGTGATACCAAAATGGATGGAGCCCCCACAGATAATGGTCAAACACGTAGGAGAACGTGTTTAATGGGCGGTAATAGGGGGTTTTAATATTGAGGAAATCGGAATCGGAGGAAACGAGCAGATCAAGCGCTTTCCGCGGCTGGCTGAAAAACGCCTGCCGCTCTATTATCAGGGGCTTGTCATCCCAGACAAAACCCGAAAGAAGACCGTTGGCATATACAATCCCGGTAACCAACAGCAGGAAGGCCAGCATTTTCCCGTTTCTCATTGACCTGCCATCCCGCCTTTCATCCCGGCAAGGTATTTAAGCGCCTTCTCATTGCCTGGGTCCAGTTTGAGGACGGTTTGGAATTCGCTTGCGGCGTCATCGGGGAGACCTGCCTTTTCATAGATCATCCCAAGGGCC
>JAKAEG010000361.1 GCA_021819985.1 Nitrospirota bacterium
CTGGCCCGCATAATGCACCGGGATTATCGCACGAGTCCTGCCGGTAATGCGGCTTTCTATCTTGCTTGCGTCCATGTTTCCGGTGCCGGTCTCGATATCCACGAAAACGGGTTTGGCGTTGAAGTATGCGATCACCTCGGAAGTGGCCGTGAACGTCATTGACGGCACTATGACCTCATCGCCTTCCCTGAGCCCAATTGCCTTCAGGGCAAGATGCAGACAGGCCGTGCACGAATTCATCGAGACAGCATGTGCCGACTCGACATTTTCAGCAAACCTGTCCTCGAATTCGATCGTCTTTGGGCCCATGGTGAGCCATCCTGACCTGATCGAATGCACAACGCCAGATATCTCCTCGTCCGTTATATACGGCTTGTGAAAAGGGATTTCCACCTAAAGGGGCCTCCTGCCGGACCGGGCATGGTATTTTTGAGCTTATTGATTTTTGTTTTTTGCTTTTTATTTTTCGATTTTCATTACTTAAAAAAGCCGGCTTGCCTGTGCAACGCAGGGCGTATATCAAAAACAAAGACCGCTTGCAAAAAATGCTCCGCCTTGCCGGTTACATCAGGGATGTGGTCCTGCGAAATTCAACGAAGGGGGACTACTGCCGTGCTTTGGTTTACTTAGACTGGTGCGGTGAACTAAAAAAATAAAAATTTTTTTTTGGCTTTGGGTAACCGGTGAGAAGAAATCCGCTTTGATACAGGACTGTTCCTAAACTGCTTCCAGGTCATCGGCATAGACTTTCACGCCGATGCTTCTTCCAAGTATATCGATATTGACCAGCAATATATATCCGTCCTCTTTCCTGATCACGGTGCCGGAGGCGCCCTTGAGAGGACCTTTTGTGACCGCAACGCGAGTGCCCTCCTTTATGCCTGGATATATATCGACATCATTGCCGTTTTCGATCATTATTTTGAGCGAATCCATTTCCGGGTCCGGCACGGCAAGAGGAGCGCCGAGTTCCCCCGACACAAGGCTGACGACTCCCCTGGCCCGAAGTACTCGGACGAAACCTGAAGGTGTCGGATTGACCCGGACAAACAGATATCCGGGAAAAAGAGGGAATTCCACCATTTTCATGCGGTCTTTCCAGCGCCTCATTTTCTTGACGAGCGGCAGGTAGGATTCAACCCCTTTTTTCCGAAGCTCCACGTAAGCAACGTTCTCGTGCTTTGATTTCACGTATATGGCATACCAGTTAAATGTCGCGTTTTCCATTTGAAATTTAAAAAAGCAATTAACATGCCAGTGTTTCTTTAAACTTCTCTTTCGTTAAGACTGATAGATAATGCCTATAATATTCGCAATTTCGAGGAAGAAATGGATACAAAGGTCTTCAGTTGATACCGGCGGGTGAAGGGGTTTGTGCATTGCGGATACAACCTGTGTACTACAGATACAATCCTGTTACTTTGGGGCGGTCACCGGATGAAGCGATGCCATTATGGAGGGCGGGGGTTAGATCTGTTATACAGAGGCTTTCGAGCCGGCGGGGGCGCCGGCCGGAATGCACAGGCGGACGGTGGTGCCCGCATTTTTCCTGCTTTCTATCTGCAGCATGCCGCCGTAATACCGGAGTATCTCTCTTGTTAAAAAAAGCCCGAACCCTTTGCCCTTTTCCCGGGCGCCCAGTCTGTATCCGGCAGGATAATTCCCCCCCGCAGGATGATGCGATCCAATCGCGCCAAGGATGCCTGAACCGGTGTCAGATATTGAAATTACGGCAAAACCCCTTCCTGGGGACGTCCCTTCCTCCTCGAAAAAGGTATTCACCGCAAGGGTGCCGCCATTGCTCATGGCCTCTATCGCGTTGTTTACAACATTCAGGACGGCCTGCTCAAGCTGAAAGGGGTTTATAAAAACGGAAGGTGCGCTGCCGTAACTGAACTCGGTCTTTACTTCTTTTGAAATGGACTGCAGCGAGACGAAAATCTCTATTTTTTTCAATATCTGGTTGACGTCCACCTCCTGGCCGGCTTCCGCAATGGAGGTGCTCAGAAAACTGGTGATGAATTTGTCCAGGCGCGAGATCTCGTCTTCCATCAGGTTCGTGAATTCCAGGAGCGGCTGCTCGGAAGGATATCTGTCTCTCAGGTACACTACGGCGCCTTTGATCGCGTTAAGAGGATTTCTGACACCGTGGGCAAGTATCGAGGCGATCTTGCCTATGTCGATAAGCGGCTGAGAATTATGGAGCTGGTTTGCAAGCTCGCATGACCTTTTCGGGTAAATGTATACTTTTGCTCCGGATCTTAAGGGGCGTATCAGGATGTCAGCCAGAAACTGCCCGCTTGAAAATATCAGGCATTTATTTCTTAGCCCCACTTCCGAGCCGTCATCTATCGCCATCCGTACCGCGTCTTTTTTCCCGTTTGTTATCTTCGGGAACACTTCGTAATATTTTTTGCCGGACGACCAGGCGAGATATTCATGGCCCAACAGCTCGGACAGGTTCTCTTCAAACCAGTCCAGGCACAGGTTTCCATCCGTGCTGAATTTATAGGATCTGTTCATATGGATTGTGCGCTACATTATCTTTTTAGTCCAAACCGGAACAAAGTTCAAGTAAAATTTTTTCGAATGGCACAAAATGGAAATCTTGCCTTGAGGCCTGTTTATTAAAATTCAATTAATATATTAAATTTCGATGATAATTGTTATCAGAAAGAATTTTTTTTGCTATTCTTATATTGTTTAGCAAAGGCATTTACACTCTGTTCAGAATTTTTTTATTATTTTCTTTCTTCTTTCGCAAAAAAA
>JAKAEG010000362.1 GCA_021819985.1 Nitrospirota bacterium
ATCATGATCTCATGAGCAGCCCAAACCTGTTGACTCTCATATTCTGGTAGAAAGTGGCAAATATTCCAGATGGTATGCCACCTTTACTACGATTTTTCTAACAGGCTCAACCTGCCGGTATATGCAACCAGGCTGATGGGCGTCCTGCGGGAAAAAAATGGCAAAAGTTCCGGGAACCATGATGATAGGCGTTATGGTAACTGCCGCATGATAAAACAAAATGTCTTTTTCTTCAGAATATGCAGACAATTCTGTAAGTCCCGCAACAGGAAGCCAGCCTATTACCTCTCTACCTGACAGGACATACTGGATGTCGATAAATTTCTTGTGGCTTTCAATTTTCTTGCCGGCGGCCTGCTGGGTTTCGTAGCTTTGAACTATCGCATATATTTCTTGTCCTTTGATTTCATAGCGGCCATCAACCCCGGCTTCACTGAAATTCTTTATAAAATCCATCCCAGCACAGAGTGCCGATTCCTTTGTGAAATATAAATTCCAATTGTCCATCGTATCAACAATCACATTCAACCCCGCCGGTTATCGCCCATTTTTCGGATATTATAACTATTTTGACATTGCTGTATTCCTAATGCTGATCATCTCGGTGCTATTTTTTTGTTTTTGCTCCCTGGTATTCTTGTATTTCGGTCGAGGACTTCCATTAAAAACATGGCTAGTTGAAGAGATTACGGGCTAGCATCAATACGTCCAGAACTCCTTGCCGGACAGATCGCCTTCAATTGTGCAGAGTATGCCCTCAAGTTTTCCTGTTGGGGCAGCTATGATCGTGGCGATTACTGGTAGAATCATGGCTTCGCAAAGGGCATAGAAGGTGTTGTAGGGGCGGGGTTTCCCCGCCCTGTTTTTTTTGATGTGTTTGCAATTTTCAATATATAATTCCGGAAATGAAATATAATCCCGACATACATCATCGCAGATCGATACGTTTACAGAAATATGATTATTCTGCTCCAGGGGCATATTTTATTACCATTTGCACATGGGAGCGAGAAATCTTGTTTGGCGAGATTGCGGAAAATTACATGCATCTGAATGACTTTGGGATGATCATAGATAGGTTTTGGCACCGTGTCCCGGCCCGTTTCCCGCTTATTGAATTGGATGCTTTTGCGGTTATGCTGAATCATTTTCACGGGATCCTTATGGTCTCGAGCAAGGCGGGCGGGGAAACCCCGCCCCTACAAAACCCAATCGGCCGCGCGGTGGCATTATCTCTCCGCAAAAGAAATTAATCGTATGCGTGAAAACCCTGGACTCCCCATATGGCAACGGAACTATTACGAGCACATCATAAGAAGCGGAAGCGAATTGCATAAAATCAGGACCTATATAATGGAAAATCCCTTGAAATGGGAAGAGGACGAAGAAAATCCTAATCGTATTAACCGATAAACCAGGGCGGCGCAAAATTTTTTTGTAGGGGCGGGGTTTCCCCGCCCGGAAACAAAGCCAAAATGGAAATCCAATTAAAATAGAACAACTGTCCCCTACTCTCTCTCAATAATCTGTTGCTACTTTTTTGTGGGATGTGTCCCGCTTTCATTACTAGAGATCGTGTTCAGAATTTTTCGTTCTCATGCAACTAAGGCATGATCCAGCCCGCCTCGGAGTGTTAGGAGCCATTCCCCGAATGCCTTTGCCCCTTTGTTTATGGCTTCATGGGTCTTCCAGAGCTTGTCCTGCCATGATAAATCGCTTTTGTCTGTTCCCCCCAGACGAAGAGTGTAGGCCCTTTGTGTTACAGGCAATTTATCCGCCATAAACGGCCCTCCTTTTCACGCACTAGGATAGCATAAAGTTACCAATGAAATTCAGAGGGTTAGCCTTTAAAAATTGCCGCAAGTATCCTGGGAATCGGCTAAGGGTATAATTGGTGGCGCTGAAATATGCATCGCGGAAAGCTACGCAGGAAGGAAAGCGTATAACAGATTTAGGAAATTGAGAGTGGCAATGCCTTGCATTTATAGCACTAATGCTATACACTAATTTATGGACTGGACGATTGAATACTACCAGACGGATGACGGGAAGTGTCCGGTCAAGGAGTTTATAGACTTGCTTTCCGCTGAGAGCAAGGCGAAATACATCTTTATCGCGGACCTGCTTGGAGCGTACGGTTTAAGGGTGAAAGAGCCCTATGTGAAGCCGATTACCGGCTCCAGAAAGCTCTTTGAGATAAGGATAAAGGACAGATCGAATATTCACAGGATTTTCTATTTCGCCTTTACGGGCAGGAAGCTTGTCCTGCTCCATGGATTTACCAAGAAAACGGAAAAGACCCCTGGCAGGGAGATAGCAATAGCGGAAAGAAGAATCGAAGAGTACCTTTCAAGGAAGAGGTGATTGAGCATGATAACGTACAAAGAACATAGAAAAGAGCTTCTAAAAGACAAAAAGGTCAGGCAGGAGTATGAGAAGCTGCTCCCAGAATATGAGCTGGCCAAGAGCATCATTGAACAGCGCCTGAAAAAGAAGATGACCCAGGAGGACGTGGCCAGAAAGACTGGCATGCCCCAGTCGACGATCTCAAGGATCGAGGGCCTTACCCATGGTCTGCCCAAACTCTCGACCCTTAAAAAGATAGCGGAAGCCCTCGATTCAAAGCTGGTAATCAGGATCGAAGCGAAGGGACGTTAACGCTGGATGTCTAACTGTTGGATGGATTATGGCCGCCCGGCTTCTGAAGAGTACAACCTGAATAAAACAGTTTCAAGAAATCGCAACAAGGCTAAAGTAGAAGGGGA
>JAKAEG010000052.1 GCA_021819985.1 Nitrospirota bacterium
TAGTCCTTTTGGAGAACTGATCACGACTGCCTGGTCGTCCATCACATCGTCGCGCACTATCTCATTGTCCCTTTGTATCCTGAACAAATTCAGCGCCTCCCACGAGTGCTTTCTTTCAACTTCACCCGTGGTCCAAACGCCGGGGGCAAGCTGGACAGGACCCCTGTTGAACTCTACCCTGTTCATGAGTCCTTCCGTATCCGGGCAGGTAAGGTCAAAACTGGCTCCCGCGGGAGTGACCAGATATCTTTTAAAAAAGGCGTCCGGATGAGCAATGATCTTCGCCGGGATACGTGATAACCCGCCGCTATGGTCATTGTGCCCGTGAGAAAGGACCACAACGCTGATATCTTCCGGCTTCAGTCCGAGGAGCTTTAAATTATGGGACACGGCCACCCCGGTGGCGCCCGCGTCAACAAGGATCTTTTTATCTCCAACTTCCACCAACGCGGAAAAACCGTGCTCGGACAGAAAACTGTGTTGGGGTTTGGACAGCCTTGTGACAATCTTGCTGTCCGGTATAAACTCCATGACCGTATTGTCCACAAGGATCGTAATCCTGGCGCTGACCGGCTCCCATCCCTTGTTCATAAAAAACTCCTCCTTCATCATATTGCCTTTGAGGGGTATGCCGCGATTTCTTAAATTGAATTAAAAATTTTTTGCAGCCGGAAATAATTTGAGACAGGTTTTAGAGGGCAAGCATTCTGTCCAGCGCACTTTTTGCCCGGACCCTGATATCTTCCGGCACGCGGACGACGGTCTTCAACTCTTTTAAAGCCGTGTAGACACTCTTGAGGGTGGTCTTTTTCATATTGGGGCAGATCATGTCTTTTCTTAAAGGATAAAAGATCTTGTCCGGATTTTCCTTCCTGAGCCTGTGCATGAGCCCCAGTTCGGTGCCCACAATGAATTCCTTACCGGGCGAGTTTTTCGCGAACTTAAGCATCCCTGAAGTGCTGGTGACATGGTCGGCCACCTCCAGAACTTCAAGGCGGCATTCAGGGTGGGCCATCAGAAGGGCGCCGGGATGCTCTTTCTTTGCTTTCAGCGCGTCCTGCCTGCGTACCCGGTCGTGGACATGGCAGAAGCCATCCCATGCAATGATCTTTTTTTGCGTGTTTTTCTGGGCCCACATTGCAAGGTTCCTGTCCGGCACGCATATCACCTCTTGGCCTGGCAGGGACTCCACCACTTTTATCACATTTGCGGAAGTGCAGCAGATATCGCTGTGCGCCTTGACCTCCGCCGTAGTGTTCACATAGCTTACAACGGGAACTCCAGGATATCTCTGTTTCAGGTCCATAAGCGTGAACTCCACCGGGAAGAACAGCTCCGGCTGAATATCGTATCCCGGAAAGGCCGCTTTCATTTTCCGGGGTTTCTCCACCTGTATCATGTCCGCCATCGGGCAGCAGGCCTCGACTTCCGGAAGTACGACCGTTTTAGTTGGACTCAAGATTGCGGCGCTCTCCGCCATGAAATTCACGCCGCAAAAAACTATGACATCGCATTCGATGGTTGAGGCGGTCCTTGAAAGTTCCAGGGAATCGCCGGTGAAATCAGCCAGGTCCTGCACTTCGTCTCTCTGATAGTTGTGGGCCAGTATTATGGCCCTTTTTTCTCTTTTAAGCTCCAGGATCTCCTGGACCATATCCAGTTCGTTCATTTTTTATATTTTAAATTAATTTTAATTTAAAACCCAGTGGGGTTGTTCGTGTACAAAACAGTGCCGTCGTTAAGCGTGACTCTATATATTATAGTGTTTTTCTTTGGAGCAAAAGAAGTCTTTTTCTTTTTATGTTTTCTGCTGATAAAAGAAGAAGGGCCCTTCCGTTCGTGCACCGGGGCACCGGCGCCGCTGTAAGATGCCAGTATCTTTTTGACATAAGTGCCGGTCTCCTGGTACGGCGGCACTGTGCCGTACTTTAATATGGCCCCGGGACCGGCATTGTATGCCGCAACCGCAAGTGTGACATTGCCCCCGAAACGCTCAAGCAGATTGCTTAGATATTTGACCCCTCCTTCAATGTTCTGCCCGGCGTCGAAGGGGTCGAAAACGCCCAGCGAGAGGGCGGTGCCAGGCATCAGCTGCATAAGCCCCATTGCGCCTTTTGGGGAGACGGCCATGCGGTCGAACCCAGATTCCGCCCCGATCACCGCTTTAACCAGTGACGGGTCCACACCGTATTTTTGGCACATGCTACGGATGACGCCCTCGATCTGCGGATTCCCTTCATCGCGGCAAAATGAGGCGGTCCCGTGCTTTCCCCCGGTTTTTTTTAAAAAAACTCGTCCGGCCGATGCCGATGCTTTGCTGTCCTTAGCTACTTCCACCTCTCCATGCCCTGGTGTATCAGTAAAGTGGATGGAGCCGTCCGCGTCATAATACCTGTAAATGACCGCTGCGGAATTTCGGGGAAAAGAAAGGAATGCAGAAATAAAAATGAACGCAAACATCCATCGTATCGAGGGGCTTCGCGTAATTAAGGGAGCCTGCGGACCGGGAAGGCTGATATGAGTAATTTTTTCCATTACCTAACCAGTATCCATTTAACTATATAACGAAAATATAGTCAAATGACTGAGGCGCAGAGGTAAAAACGGCAGGTTTTTTGAAAGGGCGCACCTCCCCCTCTGAAGGCACGCCCTTACTAAAATTAAATTCGGACAGTTTTTTCTTTAGAGTTTCTGTACGTTGGCGGCCTTGGGACCGCGTTCCCCATCGACGACCTCGAAGTTTACCCGGTCACCTTCGTTCAGCGTCTTGAAACCGTCTGTCATTATGGCTGAATAATGGACAAAGATATCAGGCCCGCTTTCCTGCTGAATAAATCCATACCCCTTGGTCTCATTGAACCACTTCACCTTTCCCTCGTACGACATGCTCCTGGTCCTCCTTCTTCCCCTCCCAGGGAAAATGAAATACGGCAATAGCCTGAAACAAGCTACTTACCTTTATAGCACGCGCCAAGCGCATTGTCAACAATATTTTTACTACCTGTTATGCCTCTGAACTCTTTGATTTTTATTATTAAAAACCAAATTCAAGCACCTTTGCCTGACCTGTGGTGAGCTGCATATGGAACAAACCCGGGGTGGAGTTTGACACCGGAAGTTTTTGATTTTCAGCCGGCCATCACGCAAAAAAAACAGTGCACTCGATCAGATTGCCTTTATGGAACGGGCGTCCGCTGCCTAAAAAGAAGCGACATGGGAAAATGTAAGTAAATAGCACAAATTATTGAATTATGGCCGGTTAACTGCTAAAATAAGTATGTAATCGCATTTTGGGGTTTCACCAGGAGAGAGTGGGCGACCACTCTTTTGTTTTATATGGGTAGAACAGAGACAAAAATAAGTGAGTTGGCCCAGCAGGCCGCAGGGGGATTGGGTTACACGGTGGAGTCGGTGGAACTCCTCGGGAGCGGACCAAAGCTCCTGTTGAGGATAAGCATCGATAAAGAGGGAGGAGTCACCATCGGGGACTGCGCGCTTATGAGCAGGGAGATCAGCGCTCTGCTGGACGTGGAGGACTTGATCCCCAGCCGTTACACTCTGGAGATTTCCTCTCCGGGTCTTGACAGGCCGTTGAAAAACCCGGCCGATTTCAGGAAACAGACGGGAAAGCTCATAAGGGTGAGTACCAGGACGCCTTTTGATGGGCAGACATTTCTTGTAGGCAGACTCAAAGAAGCCGGAGACAACCTTTTTTTGATCGTTGTGGGAGAAAAGGAGATCGAGGTCCCTTACAGCGCCGTTGCGAAAGCCCGGCTTGAAATAGAGATTTAGTTTTTTGTTTTTTCAGACAGAGGGGGAGAGATGAAAGAAATAGCTTTTCTTATAGATCAGATTTGCCGGGAAAAAGGCATTTCAAAAGACGTGCTCGTCAGCGCGCTGGAGTCCGCCCTGCTTTCGGCGGCCCGGAAACGCTACGGGGGGAAGCCCAACATCAACCTGCGGGTAGACCCTGACACACTGAAAATCAGCGTTTTCGAGGAAAAGCGCGTAGTGGAGGACGTCCAGAACCCCGAAGAGGAGATGTCGGTCCAGGATGCCGCCGAGGAGTTCCCGGGGAAAGGCCTGGGCGATGTGGTTGAGCTGCCGCTTGCGCCTATGGATTTCGGGCGCATCGCGGCCCAGACCGCAAAGCAGGTGATTCTGCAGCGTATGCGGGAGGCGGAGCGCGACGCCCTTTTTAACGAGTTCAAGGGCAAGGTCGGCCAGATAGTAAGCGGCAGCGTTCTGCGCAAGGAAAAGAGTTTCTACTACATTAATATTGGCAAGACTGAAGCGGTCCTGCCGATGAAAGAAACCCTGGCAGGCGAGACATTACGGAGAGGGGATTTCGTAAAGGCGTATATCGAGGACATAAGGATCACGCCAAAAGGGCCGGTAATACTGATATCCAGGGCCACTCCAAAGTTCGTATCGGAACTTTTCAGAATGGAGGTGCCGGAGATATCCGAGGGCCTTGTGAAAATAAAGGACATAGTAAGGGAGCCCGGCGAAAGGACCAAGGTCGCCGTGTTTTCAACGGACAGCTCCATAGACCCGGTCGGCGCATGCGTCGGCATGAAAGGCACCAGGGTGCAGTCCATCGTCCGGGAGCTTAAGGGCGAAAGGATAGACATAATTCCCTGGAATGACGATCCGCGGGTGCTCATAGCCCGTGCCCTAAGCCCGGCCACCATTGACAGGGTGGGCATAAACGAAGAGGAAAAAACGGCCATGGTCGTCGTCACTGACCAGCAGCTCTCCATTGCAATTGGCAAAAAAGGGCAGAACGTCAGGCTTGCCATGAAACTCACCGGCTGGGACATAGATATAATAAGCGACACCGAATATTCCAAGATAAAAATGGAAGAGGCGGAGGCTGCTTTCGACGAGGCGCTCCGCGATACAAAAAAAGAAAGAGAAAAACAGGAAAAAGCCGTTACAGAAGAATAAACGGGATTCTCATTAAAAAAAAGAAAAGCGGGCCAAAAAGCCCGCTTTTCTTTTTTTAATATTTTGAGAGAGATTTTAGTTTAGCAGGCCGTTGAAAAACCCGGATTTCAATAAACCACCCCGCCGCAAGCGGACGGGGTATTAAGGCAATCTTTAGATTCCTATTCGTGGCAAGCCACGGGGAATTAACCCTAAGAGAGATTAAAGACGTCATGCCCGAGGTATTAATCGGGCATCCAATTTGACTCGTTTTTAAATGGATTCCCGCCTACCTGCCCCAAAAAACCTCCGGTTTTCCGGGGACCCCGTTCGCGGGAATGACAGACAAATCACAATAGAGTTTTCCAATAACCTGTTAGACCTGGATGACCGAATCTTCCCCGCCGAATTCGTTTTTGACGTATTTGTCCGCGCACCAGTCGTTCTCCCATATTTTGTCATCGATGAGGTATTTGAACCTGTATTCATGATCGGAGGGTATTTCAAGCGCAAGCTGGAAACTGCCGTCCTTCTGCTTCTTCATCGGGGCGGCTTTTGTGTCCCATTGATTGAAATCACCTGCAATAGCGACCTTCTTTGCCCCGGGTACGGCCTCCGCAGGCAGAAAAAAGATCACCTTGCAGACAGACCGGCTCTTAAGATAGGTCTTTTTAAGCCCTTCGGCAACAACGACCTCTTTTTCCGTGGCCGGCTTGCGGGGAGCCTCTTTCGCTGGGGACTCCTTCGCTGTTTTTTTGGGAGTCGTCGTTTTTTTCATTTAAGGCAATCCTCCGTACTTGATAAATAAAATATTATTGAGATAATTAAAAAATTTTGTTGCTCTTATCGCATTTTTTATCATAAAAAGGACTACTTATCAAGAATTTTCTTTTTGGTCAGGCTGTTTCGCTTCATTCGGCTTTAAAAGTACGGTCCGAATATGGTATAAAAGTGGTTCAGATGAAGATCGCGATAATCGGTTTCTCAAATTCAGGAAAGACGACCATATTCAACGCGCTTACGGGCTTGGGGCTTCCCACAAGTTCCTATCCTTCCACCAGCGGCGAGGCCCGCCAGGGGGTGGTAAATGTGCCTGACGAGCGGATAGACAAGCTGTCTTTAATCTTCAAGCCAGCCAAAACCACATTTGCGGCCGTGGATTATGTGGACTATATAGGGTTCACCAAGGGAGACACCAAGCAGAACGCCAAGGTCCATGCGCACATCAAGGACGCCGATGCCCTGCTCCAGGTCGTAAGGGCTTTCGAGGACCCCGCCGTGCCGCATCCTTTGGGCGAAACCGACCCGATGAGGGACCTGCGCTCGCTTGAGGCCGAGCTGGTGATAGGCGACCTGGTGCTTGTGGAAAAAAGGCTTGAAAGCATAGAGGAGTCCATCAAGAAGGGAAGAAAGGAAAAGGTCAGCGAAGCGGAAAAGGCTGTCCTTGTAAAATGCCGCGAGGCGCTCGAGGCGGAAAAACCCTTGAGGGAGATCCAGTTCAGCCCTGAAGAACTCAAGGCCGTAAGGCATCTCGAATTCCTTTCCATAAAACCCCAGGTGGTCGTATTCAATGTGGCGGAAGAAATGCTTTCGGACAAAAAAACGGATGAACTCCTCGCTGCGGCCCGGGAGTTGCTAAAGGGAAACGCGGCGGCGCTTTCCATGTCCGGAAAGATCGAGATGGAGCTTGCACAGTTGAGCCCCGAAGAGCAGCAGGCCTTTCTTTCCGACCTGGGCATCGAAGAGCCCGCCCTGCGCAGGCTCATAAAGGTGTCCTACGGATTGTTGAAGCTCATTTCATTTTTCACGGCTGGAGAAGACGAGGTAAAGGCCTGGACCATAAAGGAAGGGACGACGGCTTCAAAAGCCGCGGGCAAGATACATTCCGATATAGAAAAAGGCTTTATACGGGCTGAAACCGTTTCATACGACGATTTTATAAAATGCGGCGGCTCGATGGCCGAGGCCAGGAAACTTGGCCTTTTCCGCCTTGAAGGCAGAGACTACCCGGTTAAAGACGGGGACATAATCAATTTCAGGTTCAACGTCTAGGGCCGGCTCTTTTTTAGTTTTCCACGACCGGAACTGCCGGAATTTTCATCGCTGTTCCGGCTTTAAAAAGATTTGCCTGTTGCAATCTATCCGGGTCGTGAAGCCAGTTGTAACCTGCGGAATTCTGTCAGGAAACGGCTTCTGGTGTTAATATCAATAGCAAAAATTTTTTAACTTTTTTCCGGGGAGTTTTCGATCTTGGAAAACATGATTGTGGACATAAGGGGGTTAAAGGACAAGGAGCAGTTCATGAAAGTGCGCGACGCCCTTGGCTGCTGCACCGATGAGCAGATGATAGACGTGCTTGCCGGCTCCCATGCACAGGCCAAAAAGATAATGTCTTTTATGATGATGTCCGGCTGCGTCGTCGAGATGGTGCAAAGCGAGGACGGCTGGCTGCTAAAAATGACCGGAAGGAGCTGCCGCTGCGGTTGAGGCACTTAAATGTGGGACATGTACAAGACGCATACCGGGAAAGATTTTTAACCGGACAAGCCGGAATGACAAACTGTGCCGCATTACTTATGACCGTTTTAATAACCCGCTCTCCTGCCATAGGACCTCTTTCAAAATTATTCTGAAACAGGCTTCTCTGTAAAAAGTTTACAAAAACAAGGGCTTTCGCTATTATTAACGAATATAAATGAAAACCGTCAGAGTGGCGCTTGCCCAGATGAACCCTACAGTCGGGGACCTCAGGGGCAATGCCGAAAAGATCATAAATTACATGCATCTGGCCGCCGAAAGGGGCGCGGCCATTGTTGCCTTTCCTGAACTTGCCCTTACGGGTTATCCTCCTGAAGACCTTCTTTTAAAACCCCAGTTCATCAAGGACAACATCTCCGCGCTGGAGGAGGTAAGCCGCGAGGCCAAGGGCATTATAGCTGTGGTTGGGTTTGTTGACATGGCATCATCCGATATCTATAACGCCGCCGCTGTCATAAAGGATGGCAAGATAATAGACGTATACCACAAGATGTTCCTGCCCAATTACGGGGTTTTCGACGAGCAGCGTTATTTCCAGGCAGGCACCAGGTGCCCCGTTTACGAAATGGGAGACCTACGGTTCGGGGTGACCATTTGCGAGGACATCTGGTATCCCGTTGGCCCTGCCAGGCTTCAGGCCCTTGGAGGGGCGGAGTTCATAATAAACATTAACGGTTCGCCCTACACCATCGGGAAGAACGCCTTCAGGGAAAAGATGCTCTCGACAAGGGCGTCCGATTCAGCGGCCATCATTTTATACCTGAACATGGCCAGCGGGCAGGACGAACTCGTTTTCGACGGCGGCAGCATGGTTTTCAATGAAAGAGGGGCACTTGCCGCGAGGGCCGGTTTCTTCAGGGAGGAACTCCTGCTGGTGGACCTTGACCTTGAGTCCGTTTTCATGTGGAGGCTGCACGACCCGAAAAGAAGGCAGGAAAAACTGACGGAAGGCCAGCAGGCAATTATTGTAAATGTGCCTGCCCCGGAGATCGTGCCTCACAAGATCACCCCGGCCTCAATGGCCCCGGCCCTTGAAATGGAGGAGGAGGTCTACACCGCCTTGCGGTTTGGCCTTTGGGATTATGTACGTAAAAACGGTTTCCGCGAGGTCGTGATCGGCCTTAGCGGAGGGATAGATTCCGCCCTGGTTGCGGCAATCGCGGTAGACGCCCTGGGCAAGGAGGCCGTGCATGCGCTCTTCATGCCTTCGCGCTTCACCTCCGAGCATAGCCGGATAGATTCTTACGAACTCGCGGAAAACCTTGGCCTGGGCCTTGAGGAGATATCGATAGAGCCCATGTTCAAAAGTTATCTTGAGGCCCTCACCCTTAGTTTCGGGGGCATGGAGCCCGGCACTACAGAGGAGAACATCCAGGCCAGGATAAGGGGAAATCTCCTGATGGCGTTCTCGAATAAATTCGGCTGGCTGGTGGTCACGACCGGGAACAAATCCGAGATGAGCGTTGGCTATGCCACCCTTTACGGAGATATGGCAGGCGGGTTTGCGCTAATAAAGGACGTGCCCAAATCGATCGTCTACGCCCTTTCAAAATGGAGGAACCGGCAGAAAGCTGTTATCCCGGAAAGCATAATCGCAAAGGAGCCTTCGGCGGAGCTGAGACCTCACCAAAAGGACACTGATTCCCTGCCGCCATACGACCTGCTGGACCCCGTGCTTGAGGCCTACATTGAAAGCGATATGAGCTTCGATGAGATACTGAACCTCTGCGACCCCGAAAACGCAAAAAGAGTTATCGCCATGATAGACAGAAACGAGTATAAAAGGCGCCAGGCGCCTCCGGGCATCAAGATCACCCCGCGCGCTTTCGGAAGGGACAGGAGATTCCCGATCACGAATAAATATAAAAGCTATTAAGAGGGGATTTTGATTTTAATGAAAAAACCTTTGCGCTTTAAAATTTTTATCTTTGTGTTTTTATTTCTGCTGCTTGTTACAGGGACCGCATTTTTTATTTTTACAGGGAACGCCCTGGGCCAGCAGACGGGCTTCAGGAGAGACCCCGTTATAGGCGGGTCGCTCCTCGAAAAACCAAAGACCGCAAGCGCTCCAAAGATCATATTGAAAAGAGATACCGAGGGGCGATATTCCTGGATCGTGGAAGGATCGGACGTTTTTCAGGTCATAAGGGAGGACCTCAGGCTCAGGCATTATCTGGGCAGAATGGAAAAGAAGAAAAAACCGTGAAAGGCACCCTTTACATTGTGGCAACCCCGATAGGCAACCTGGAGGACATCACCCTGCGGGCACTGAAGGTGCTGAAGGAGGCAGACCTTATCGCCGCCGAAGACACCCGCCACACGCTAAAGCTGTTAAACCATTTCGGAATAAAAAAGAGGCTCGTAAGCTACTGGTCCGAGCGTGAAAAACTGAAGGCGCAGGAGATCACGGTAAAGCTTGGCGAGGGCCTTTCTGTGGCGCTGGTATCAGACGCGGGCACCCCAGGCATTCAGGACCCGGGAGGAGAACTCATCCGGCGCGCCATAGAGGCCGGCATCGAGGTGGTGGCGATTCCGGGGCCGAGCGCAAGTATTGCCGCGCTCACCATCTCCGGCCTTGAGACATCGGAGTTCACGTTCATAGGTTTCTTGCCGCCTAAAAAGGGCGAAAGGACAAAAAAATTAAAAGAGCTTGCCCTGGAGGAGCGCACGCTTATTTTTTATGAGGCGCCCCACAGGCTGACGGATACCCTTTCCGATATGAATGATGAGTTTCAGGACAGAAAGGCCGCGCTTGTAAAAGAACTGACCAAGATGCACGAAGATGTAATAAGGGGTAGCCTACGGGATATTCTTGAGGAGCTTGAGAATAAAAAAATCGCGGGAGAATATGTGATTGTGGTGGAAGGCAGGCCAAAGCGCACCCAGACGCCTCCGGTAGATGAGGCCGTTGCCGAGGTGAAGGCGCTCATGAAAAAAGGCATCGGCAGGAAAGAGGCGGTTAAGACCGTCGCCAAAAGTTATGGCCTTTCAAAAAAGGACCTCTATGCAAGGAGCCTCGAATGAGCCTAAAAGAAAAAAAGGAAGCCAAGAGAGTAAATGTCTATTTTGCCTCCGCAAGGGTCCTTAAATGGAAAGAAGAGGAAAGCCTGCCTGGAAAGCTTGACCGGCTCCTTAAAAAAATGAACCTTCCGGGCCGCTTTAAAACGGACGAATGGGTGGCAGTTAAGACGCATTTTGGCTCCGTTGGGGCCCACAGAATAATAAGGCCCGTCTTTCTTGCCAAGGTAGTTTCCGCCCTGAAGAGGGCCTGCGCAAAACCCTTTGTTACCGACACGGTGAGGATAAACGGGCTCGATTACCTTGAAATCGCAAACCAGAACGGGATAAACCATCTGTCGGTGGGCGCGCCGGTCATCCTTGCGGACGGGTTGTACGGAAGGGACAGTATCCTTGTAAAGGCGGGCGATATCCTGGGCGAGATAGCGGTGGCCTCCCTGATACATGACGCTCCGGCCATGGTGGTCTGCAGCCATGTCAAAGGCCATATAAACTCCGGCTACGCGGGGGCGATTAAAAACCTTGCCATGGGCGGGGTAAGCGCGTCTCATCGCGGCTGCGGATGGAAGTGCGGCAGGGGAGCAATGCATTCCATAGGAGAAGGCAAGCTCTTCTGGGACGAGGAAAAATGCACCCTCTGTTATCAGTGCGAGGAGGTCTGCCCGCTTGAATGCATAAGCTTTGACAGGCAAGGAAAGGAAAAATTCCAGTATGCCGATGAGCGCTGCTGGCGCTGCGGCAGATGCACCAGGGTATGCCCCGGCCAGGCCATAGTGCATGAGCAAGCCGACCCGGAACAGTTCATGCAGGGGCTTGCCGAGGCCGCACAGGCGGTGATGAGCACATTTGAGCCGGGGAAGGTGATCTTTATAAATTTTCTGACGGACATTCAGCCGGAATGCGACTGCATGCCCGGCGCGGACGTGCCCGTGATACAGGACAAAGGCATACTGGTATCCGATGACCTTGTTGCAGTGGAGCAGGCGACCATAGATATGCTGCTTGGCTCAGCGCCGCTGCCGGAATCCGCCGCCTCGGACGGGGGATTGAAACAGGGCGATGATATCCTGCTTGAACTCCATAAAAAGGATTACCGCACCCAGATAGCCCATGCGCAAAAACTTGGCTTGGGCTCCCCGGATTACGAACTGATACGGATCTGATTTTTTTAAAAAATCCCACGCGGATTTCATGCGTGGGTGGGGAGGACGGCGTGCGCTCCGCTAGAGTGCCGTCTCACCGTTTTGCCAGCTGGCCGTGTATACCGCGCCAAATTTCTCAGGTGACCGCTGCATCATGTTACGCGCCAGCCCCAGCTCCATACATCAAAAGGCGGGCGGGCGGACAAAAAACAAAAAAAAGCTGCTGTCCGTGGACAGCAGCAAGCTTGGGGAGGTAACGAGGCGCTTAAAATTAATTAAGCTACTTATTAAGTATCACATTGAAATACCCATGTCAAGCAAAATTCGCAATCGACTTATTTTTTTTAATTTTAGAAAGTATATTAATTATTAAAAGAAGTTGCAAAAATTAGCTTCCATTTCGATGCTATCAGCCTTTTTTGACAATGCAAGCCTTTTTTGTGATTTCATTCACAATCCGCAAACATCCTTTTCACAGCAAAAAATCTTTTAAAACAAAGGCTTTCAAAAGATGCATTTTCCCTCTTGACTACATACAACATCTAGTGCTTTAATAGACCATCAAATTTAAAAAACCACTATATGGCTGTCATATTTCCGTGGGGAAAACGCAAAAACCTGTGTGGGGACAGGCAGCAAGCCGGGGAAAAATCAGAGGCAGGGGGGAATATTTTTAATGCAATCATTTTCTAAAAATTCCAGTTTCGATCATGCGGGGTTCGCTTTGGCCCCGAATGCCTTAAAGGTCCTAGAAAAACGCTATCTTAAAAAGAACGAAGAAGGTGCTGTGGTGGAGACCGCGGAAGAGCTGTTCCGCAGGGTCTCCGGGTTTATTGCCGGGGCGGACAGGCAGTATGGGGCCGGCGAAGAGGAAGTGGGCGCGTTGGCTGGGGAGTTTTACCATCTGATGACCAGCCTTCGTTTCCTGCCGAACAGCCCCACTCTCATGAACGCGGGCAGAAGGCTTGGGCAGCTTTCGGCATGTTTCGTCCTTCCCGTGGGCGACTCCATGGAATCCATATTCGATGCGGTCAAGCACGCTGCCATCATACATAAATCCGGCGGAGGCACGGGGTTTTCCTTTTCGCGGCTTCGCCCCGGAGGCGACGTGGTGGGTTCCACCAAGGGCGTCTCC
>JAKAEG010000363.1 GCA_021819985.1 Nitrospirota bacterium
TTGCCTATGGTCTTGATGCCGCCGTGGCAGGCCACCATATTGTGGCGCACCCCTATCGTCCAGGCCAGGGTCAGCGTGCCTTTCTTCCTTTCGCCAAAATATCTCATTCCCAAAATGGCTATGCAGTTCTCACGCTCGTCTATTATGACCAGCCCGCTTGGATATTCCGGGTTCCTCCATTCGGGGTCCGCGACCACGAGAATATCGGGCTCATTAAGCACTTTCGATTTCCTGAACGTGCCTGCCCACGGCTCAATGAAAGGAGTGAAATTGAAACCCCAGTCCATCATGTTCTTGGCGTCAGTTTCTGGCGAAAGCATATGGGCCTTTATCATGAAACTCGGATGGAGCCCTACTATGCCCTCAAGCCAGAGCCCCGGCCTGCGGTTCAGCTGATAAAGGGCCTCCAGCAGCACCCCCTGAAGCTTGTCCCTCTCCTCTTTTGAAAGCTCTCTCACCAGCCTTCTGGCCTTGGCCGTCCTGCCCACTACTCCGCCGTCATTGGAAATGAGCACCTTTGCATCCGGAGGAAGACCGAACTGTTCCGGCTTGTACATGGGCTCGGTGGTCTCGATAACCTCCGGCTGCTTCCGGGCCAGCTGATAAAGCTCAGCCATCCCTGCTTTTCTTACAGAGTTTGCCAGAAAAGCGGATTCGACAGCCGCCCTCCACGCCGATAATGGTTTTTTCTGAAAAGTTGCCATATTCCTCCAAATTCGCCCGAATATTAGATGCTCTATTTTTATGGAAAAATGAAAATTTGTCAACTTTTAATCATAAATTCGTTCATTTCAGGGAATTTTTTCCGATTCAAAAGGGGAAAGATGGTAATTTATTCAAAAAAATTAAAAAAATGACTAAAAAATTTTATAAAGTTTTTGCTTTAAAAAAAAGAGGGCGCGTCACTATTGCGAGTTCCTGGATAAATGTGGCAGCGCCTTTTTTTTAATTCATAAAAAGATAATCTGATATAATCTGCGGATGAGATTGGGGGTATTGATAACCGATTCCCGATACGGCACCATAGTGGTCCCGATACTTAAGGCGGCAATCAGGAGGGGCGACGAGGTAAATGTTTTTCTTATGGATAACGGCTGTTTCATCTCGGAAGACCCTGAATTCGTAAAAACGGTCTCAGGCAAGCTCAAAGTGAACGTTTGCGACCTCAACCGGGGACAGAGGAATATAGAGCTTCCGGATGAGATACGGGCCGGCAGCCAGTACGATAATATCTCAATGGTACGCTGGTGCGACCGGCTACTGGTGTTTTAAAGTAAAACATGCCAGGGCAGAAGAACATAGCCGTCCTCGTTAAGGACAGGACCGAAGAGGCACTGCGGATGGCCCTGGGGCTTACCCTGTACGACGACAGGATTGACGTCTACCTTACAGGCCCCGCGCCTGCGCCCACGGAGATGAACCTGATGAACCTGGAGATGCTCAAGGCGATGAAGGCGGGCCTCTACTCCATTTGCGAAGCCGAGGATTTCAAGCGGGTAAACGAAAATGAGATGCCGCAAATACTATTGAAATACGATGTCGTAATAACGTATTGATGAAATGAAAATAGTCCACATTTTAAAAAAAGAGCCGCGGGAATTTGACAAGAGGATAATAGAGGCCCAAAAGAAAGACAACGACGTGCGTGTCTTTGAGCTTTTCAGAGAGTTCGACCCTGATGAACTGCTGAAAGCGGTCGAGGAAGCGGAAAAGGTCTTCTGCTGGTGATTCACGCCCAGGGCGTCCCGCCGTCCACGATGCTGTGTTCTTCCCACATGAACCAGTTGCCGGTATCCGTAAGGAACTGAAGAGTATTTGAAAAGATGGCATAGTGCTGTTTTTCTTCCTCTACAAGCCTTTCAAAAACGGCCTTTTCCTTCCGTTCCCTGGCGCTCGCTGCGGCTTTTTCATAGAAATCGACACTGTCTTTTTCCATCTTCATAGCCATCTCAAGGGCCTGGACCTCATCCGAAGTAGCGGCCACCCGGCTTAGCATCAAATCCCTGTTCTCATCAAAAACCGTTTTTACCCTGCCCATGGGGTTTTTCCCTTCCGGCACTTCAATGTCCATACCCTCGAATATGCACTTCAGGACCTCAAGGTGCCTCTTTTCATCCTCGATTATGGAGAGAAACATTTTTTTCCCGACCGGGTGAGATGTCTTTTGGGCGGCTTTGCCATAGAAATCGATTGCGTCCGTTTCGGTTTTTATTGCGATCTCGACCGCGTCCATTCAGTTGCTCCTTTTCATAATTTGACGGATTTTTATAATTTGACAAACTGGTCTTTTCCGGCTCCGCAAACAGGGCAGACCCACTCTTCCGGCAGATTCTCAAACGATACCCCCGGTTTTATGCCGCTGTCCGGGTCTCCCAGTTCAGGGTCGTATATATACCCGCAGAGTTCACATATCCACTTATCCATTAAATCAGGGCCTCCGGAATTTCATAATAGAATTTAGATTAAAACAGGTGCGGTGTCAAACGGCGGTTTTTTAGATGAAGGGGCCGGGCGGCAGCGCGGCGATGAGGCAGTCTCCATGGCTGCAGTCATATGGGAAATTTTCCACGATCTTCATGAACTCCCCCACAATGAGAGGATCGAACTGCGTGCCAGAGTAGCGCACAAGCTCCGAAACTGCGTACTCTTTTCCGGGGGCCTTTCTGTACGGCCTGTCAGCGGTCATGGAATCAAAGGCGTCGGCCACGTATAAGATCCTGGAAAGAAACGGTATATTGTCT
>JAKAEG010000053.1 GCA_021819985.1 Nitrospirota bacterium
GGTAATGGAAAACTCATCGCCGCAGTGGCAACCGGACTGCTTTTTGGCCTGCATCCCCTGCATGTGGAGTCAGTGGTCTGGGCATCCGATCGAAAGGACCTGCTTTGCGCCCTGTTTTTCCTGCTTGGCCTACTGGCTTATCTCAAATACGCGGTATCCCTGAAAGTCAGATCGCACTCAGAAAAAAAAACCAGAACTTTTCCGTCCGGTATTTTTACCAGGCGGTATCTGCCGGTCCTGATCTTATTCGCGCTTGCACTCATGAGCAAGCCTATGGCTGTGACCTTTCCCGTCGTCCTTATTATTCTGGACTGGCATCCCCTGGGCAGGATTTCCTCATTCAGGTCTTTCCGCCCGGCTTTTGCCGAAAAGCTTCCTTTTTTCGCGCTAAGCGCCGGGGCCGCCGTGCTGACCGTTATGGCCCAGCACAAAGGAGGGGCGATAAAATCACTGAATTTCGCACCGTTACATATTCGCGTGCTTGTGGCGGCCAGGGCCCTTGTCCTTTACCTCTGGAAAATATTCGTGCCTGCTGACCTTGTCCCATATTATCCCTATCCCAAAATATCGTCCTTCCCGGTATTTGAATACTTTCTGTTTCTGGTCTCAATTACCGCAATTACAATTTTTTGTGTCATGCTGGCAAAAAGATCAAAAACATGGCTGGCCTGCTGGGGTTATTTCATAATCACCCTTATACCGGTGCTGGGCATTGTCCAGGTGGGAAAGCAATCCATGGCAGACAGGTACACCTACCTGCCAAGCCTTGGGCCTTTTCTTGTATTGGGGATCGCCGCGGCCTGGGCCTGGGAAAAAGCAAAAAAATCAAAAAAAGCAAAAAAGGCAAATTCATTCAAATGGCGCCGCATGATGAAGATACCGGCAGTCGCTGCCGCCCTGCTGGCTGTAATTTCTCTCTCATATCTTACATACAGGCAGATCGGTTTCTGGAAAAACGGGGTTATCTTTTGGAACTACATCATAGAAAAAGAGCCAGGCAAAGTGCCGCTTGCCTATTATGGCCGGGGGTTCGCGCTGGAGCAGACCGGGCAGACCGCCAGGGCCGTTGCGGACTATAAAAAAACGGTCGCCCTCGACCCTTCCTACACGGATGCCTGGAATAACCTGGGGCTCATATATGAGCAGCGGGGGCAACATGACAAAGCCATCTCATTTTACAAAAAGGCGGTCGCCCTGGCCCCCTCCTATGATGTCCCTTACAACAATTTAGGTATCGCTTATGAAGACATAGACAGACCGGATCTTGCGCTTGGCGCTTTTAACAAGTCTATCAGGCTGAAGCAGGACAACCCTCAGGCATATTTCAACCGGGGAAATATTTACATGGAAACGGGCCGCAAAGGACTGGCCGCCGCTGATTTCCTCAAGGCCTGCCGCCTGGGTGACACATACGCCTGCCGGACCTTGCGGACTTTTTCAAAAAAAACAAAAAACATCCCGGTAAAAAATAAGTGAGTCAAAGTGGATGCCCGATTGTAGAAAGGTCCTCGGGCATGACGTCTTATATCTTTTAAACCTGCCCTCGAATTCCTTAGTCGGGGGTCATTCCCGCATGTCGTAAGCGCCCGATTTTTATTGTGCAAAGATAAAGCTGGCCATTTTGCCGTCACGCCTTCGGACGGTTTCCCCTTTTCTCCCTCGTCCAGAAGAGATTGCCTGCCGCGATTTTCTCTGTCTTTCGCGCGAATTGAGGCGCCCGCTTTTTCAATATTGACAGCCACTCCATTAAATGGGAGCATTTGATTAGTCCAGAGTTTTTTATTCCGGGAAGAACATATAAATATCCCCCCGTTTACTATTTTGAGAGTGATAAGGAGACGTCATGAAATTTGATCCCCTCTGGAAGCGAGTGCCGCAGGGTATGCTTAATTTCCTGCTAAGGCAAAGGGTAATCCGAAGCGCACTGCTTAAAAAAGCCCAGGACAAGCTTTATGAGAACTTCGTACTGAAAAATGAGGATGACCGCCCCCCGCTTGTCCAGAAGGCCCGCTGCATGATGCTTGGAAACCTGCTGCACACTGTGAACGCCGCCCTGTCGGATGGCCGCATATCAACCGGCGTCTTCAATGCGATCACGAGAAATTTCATAGGCGGCATACTCCTTGGTCAGGAGGACCGTTCCGCTCATTTCTTTGAAAAATACGGTGTCTGGCCGCCGGCATTCCTGACCATAAGCCCCACAAAAAGATGCAATCTTTTTTGCACCGGATGTTACGCCTCAAGCTCCGCGGGCAGCGCCGAAACGCTCAGCTACGATGTGCTAAACAGGATAATTAAAGAGAAAAAGGAGCTTTGGGGGTCCCGTTTCAATGTAATTTCAGGCGGAGAACCTCTTTTATATAATGATAACGGGAAAACGATCTTCGACCTCATCGAAGAAAACAATGACTGCTATTTCATGATGTACACAAACAGCACCCTTATAGACAAGGCCACCGCCAGGAGACTGGCCGCGCTCGGAAATCTCACGCCAGCCATTTCCGTTGAAGGTTTTGAGACGGAGACCGACCAGCGCCGGGGCAAAGGCGTTTTCAAAAAAATCATGCAGGCAATGGAGAATCTGCGCGAGGTCGGGGTGCCCTTCGGCGTCTCGGTCACCGCTACACGGCACAATGCGGACACGATCATGACCGATGAGTTCACGGATTTTTATTTCAACCAAAAAGGGGCGGTCTACGGTTGGGTTTTTCAATACATGCCGATAGGCCGCAGTTATACGGCGGACCTTATGATCACCCCGGAACAGCGCCTGGCGCTCTTTAAAAACGAGCAGCGCATGATAAAGGATTTTAAGGTCTTCCTGGTGGATTTCTGGAACGGGGGCCCCTATTCGCTTGGCTGCATTTCGGCGGGCAGGCCTGGGGGGTACTTCTATATCGACTGGAACGGCAATATCGCCCCGTGCGCCTTCATGCCCTATTATCTGTCGAATATAAATGACATCTATAAGGAAGGGCGCAATCTGAATGATGTCCTGTTTTCAGACTATTTCTCGTCCATACGGAAATGGCAAAACGATTACGGGTATGGCCAGCCCGCCGGGAACGTGAAAAATTTCATCGTGCCCTGCATCATCAGGGACCATTTCCCTGCCGCCTTCGATATAGTGAAGAAATTCGATGCGAAACCGCTTGACCAAAACGCGCAACAGGCGCTGGAAGACATTGAGTATCATAAGCGCATGACTGAATACGGCCAAAAAGTGCACGAAATAACGGAACCGTTATGGCTTGAGGAATTTATGGGTCCGAGTGATTTAAAAACGGAGGTATAAAAATTGAACACCGATGAGCTTTGCATAAATACGATACGGATGCTGTCTGTGGATATGGTCCAGAAGGCAAATTCCGGGCATCCGGGCATGCCTATGGGGGCGGCCCCCATGGCCTATGTCCTTTGGACCCGGTTTATGAGGTCCAATCCGGAAAACCCCTTCTGGCCGGACCGCGACCGCTTTGTCCTCTCCGCCGGGCACGGCTCCGCCCTTCTCTATGCCATGCTCCACCTTTCCGGGTACGACATGCCGATGGATGAAATTAAAAATTTCAGGCAATGGGGCAGCCACACACCGGGCCATCCGGAATACGACCCCAAGCGCGGGATCGAATGCACTACCGGCCCGCTGGGCCAGGGTTTTGGTGACGGCATCGGCATGGCCATGGCGGAAAGATTCCTTTCGGCGAATTTCAACCGCCCGGGGCACGAGGTCGTGAACCACTATACTTATGCGATCTGCAGCGACGGGGACCTCATGGAAGGCATATCGAACGAAGCGGGTTCGCTCGCGGGCCATTTCAAACTGGGAAAACTGATATATCTATACGACAATAACCATATAAGCCTGGCGGGGGCCATACAGCTCACCTTTACTGAAGACGCGGCCAAAAGGTTTGATGCCTATGGCTGGCATGTCCTGAAAGTGGAGGACGGAAACGATCTGGAGGCGATAAGCGGCGCGATACAGGCCGCCAGGGAGGAATTGGAACGCCCCTCATTAATCATCGTGACCACGCATATCGCATACGGCAGCCCGCATAAGCAGGACACGTTTCAGGCCCACGGCTCGCCTCTGGGAGAGGAAGAAGTAAGGCTCACAAAGCAGAACCTGGGCTGGCCCGTAGAGCCGGCATTCCATGTGCCGGAAGAGGCGCTTAAAAGATTCAGGGAAGCGGTCCCGAAAGGCCGCAAACTGGAAGACGAATGGAACCGCAAAATGGAAGCATACAAGTCGGAACACCCGGACCTGAGCGCCAAATGGGACCAGATGTGGGCCGGCAAATACACGCCCGGCTGGAAGGAAAAACTTCCCGTCTTCAGTCCCTCCGATAAACCGGTGGCCACCCGTACCGCGGGCGGCATGGCGATGAATGCCATTTACGAGCATGTCCCGCAGCTCATTGGCGGCTCCGCGGACTTAAACCCCTCAACCGATACTGCTCTTCAGAAGCGCGGCACCTTCGAGTCCCCGGATATGGGTTCGGAGGAAATTCAGGGTTCGGTCGGCAAATGGGATTTTAAGGCTCCTAATATAGCCTATGGAGTTAGGGAGCACGCCATGACCGCGGCCACAAGCGGGCTTGCGCTTCATGGAGGCTTGCTGCCTTTTGCAAGCACATTTCTGATATTTTCTGATTATATGAGGCCTTCAATAAGGCTTGCCTGCCTGATGAAGCTCCACGTCATATATGTATTTACACATGATTCGGTAGCGCTGGGCGAGGACGGCCCCACACACCAGCCGGTTGAACACCTGCAAAGCCTGAGGGCGATGCCCAACATGACCGTTATAAGGCCAGCGGACGCCAATGAGACATCGGAGGCGTGGTCGGCCACACTTGAACATAAAAACGGGCCTGTCTCGATAATACTTACAAGGCAGAAGCTGCCAATAATAGACCGGCGGAAATATGCCCACGCAAGCGGACTCCACAAGGGCGGCTATATCCTTGCTGGTCCCGCATCCGAAAAACCGGAGATAATCCTGATAGCAACCGGCTCAGAGGTCCACCCGGCCCTGAAGGCGTACGAGACTCTTGCCGCCGAAGGCGTAAAGGCGCGCCTTGTCAGTATGCCGTGCCAGGAGTTTTTCGACCGCCAGCCGGAAAGTTACCGCAATGAGGTCCTGCCTCCTGACGTCACCGAAAGGATCGCGATCGAGGCGGCGGCTACCAGCGGCTGGTACAAATATGTAGGCGCAAAGGATTATGGGCAGGGTTTGGTTATCGGAATAGACCGCTTCGGGGCGTCGGCCCCAGGAGAGATAAATATGAAAGAATTCGGGTTCACAACGGAAAACATCCTTGAGAAGGCCCGCAGCCTGCTTGGCAGGAAAGTGAAGGCATGAGAGATATGAGCGAGGAGGCAATATGAGCGCAAAACCGGAAAACCCGTTGATGGAACTGAAGAAAGCGGGCCAGAGCGTCTGGCTTGATTACTTAAGCAAGGAGATATTGAAAAAAGGAGCGCTCAAAAAACTGATAGAGGAAGACGGCCTTACGGGAGTCACATCCAACCCTTCTATTTTTCAAAAGGCCATTTCCTCCGGTCCTTATTACAACGGCTCCATCCATGAGATGATTGGAAAAAACATATCCGATCCAAAGGAGCTTTTTCTTGGCCTAGCGATAGCGGACGTGAAAGAAGCGGCGGACCTTCTTTTACCGGTCTATGAGGCCACGAGCGGGCTGGACGGTTATGTAAGCTTGGAGGTCTCACCGGACCTGGCCTATGACACTGAAGCCACTATGGAAGAGGCAAGAGAGCTTTTCCGCAGAGTGGGCAAAAAAAACATTTACGTTAAAGTGCCCGCCACCAGGGAGGGACTTCCAGCCATAGAGACGCTCATAGGCGAGGGCATCAACGTAAACGTTACGCTCCTGTTTTCAGTCGAGCGGTATAAAGAGGTCATAAACGCCTATATCGGCGGCCTCGAAAAACTGCGGGACTCCGGCAAAAAAGGCCTGTCCGAAGTGTCCTCGGTTGCAAGCTTTTTTGTAAGCAGGGTGGACACTTTGGCGGACAAGATGCTCTTGGAAAAATACAGTCAGGCCCAGGACTATGAAAAAAGAAGCAGCATAAAGGCCCTCATGGGAAGGGCGGCCGCAGCAAACGCCAAGATCGCGTACCAGGTCTATAAAAAGGCGTTCTCGGAAAAACGTTTCCAGGAGCTTTCCGGAAAAGGGGCCCGCGTTCAAAGGATATTATGGGCCAGCACGAGCACCAAAAACCCGGAATACAGCGACATAAAATATGTGGAGGAGCTTATAGGGCCGGACTCGGTCAACACCATGCCGGAGGAGACCATAAGTGCATTCAGGGACCATGGCACGGTAAGGGTGAGTATACTGGATGACGTGCGGGGGGCGGAAACCATACTAAAAGAGCTGAGGGACCATGGTGTGGATATCGACTATGTTACCGCTGAACTCGAGAGCGACGGGGTCGAAAAATTCTCGGACTCCTTCAAGGCCGTTTTAAAAGCTATGGCTGAAAAACGCGACGCCCTTTTGGCCCGTAAATAGGATGTTGTCAGGGAGCTTGATTAGGACCTCTTTCAGCGGGAAGCGTGAGATAGGTCCTAGTAAGCGCTTCCGCTATAAACACCGTTCCAGGCTCCGATATGGCATTTATTGCAGAGGGTCGTCTCGTTGGCTTTAAAAAGGGATGCCGGCCTGCCGTAATATGCCTGCTGCGTTTCAGTTGAAGTGCGCCCCATCGCATTATTGGGATCGGTTGGGGTAGTGTCGGTCCCCGGCCACACCGCAACCCCGCCATTGCTATCGGTTATGGTCTCCGTGAAGCCATAATTGCCGTCATTTGTGCCATTGTACTTATAGCGCATGGCATAGTCCCATCCCGATGCATGGGCCCTGTGACAGCTCATACAGGAGACAAGGTCAGTGCTCTGCGGATTGGGATATGCACCTGAATTGGCGTTAGTGACAACGGTTTGAAGAGTGCTGTAGTTGTTCGTGTTGATCTCATAGGGCACAAGAGACCAGTATGAATTGTTCGTGCCGCCGTAATTGCCGGTTGCGATATATGAGAGGTAATTGCTCGCGATCTGCGAGCCAAGCTGATCATTTGCCGGACTGATTTCATTGCCTGAAGGATGGGAATAATAAGGAGTATTGCCGGGCTGAGGGAAGCTTTCGACGTTATTAAATGCATTCGTGACATTCGTTGGGTCATTGCCGGTCCCGGTATGTATGTTCGGATGACAGTTCCTGCACCATTGGGACATGCCAATACCATATGCGACGACAGTTTGTGACAAGGCCTCGGACCTGTTATATGTGCTGGGCGCGACGGAGGCAGGCGGGGCATAGGAAAAAGCGTATGACGGCGTTGCCGCTAACTCGGGAGGCAGGTATCCCACACCGCCAAGGAGCCTATAATCCCCTACAGCTTGTCCCGTTAGAGGAGCCGGGCTGGTATTATAGGAGCCGGAAGCTATTATCACACCTCCAGCCGGGCTGTTGGTAATGCTGCCATCGGACTTCCTTCTATACATGCCATGCGGGTCGTGACAGCTTATGCAGGTCAATGAGGCGGAGGGATATGTGCCTCCCTGGGCCTGGTTGTGCATTGGGTCCTGGGTATAGAGGAAATCGGCGGCAACAATATTATGACCATGCAGATAGCCGCTGTCCGTGTAAACGGGGATTGTGCCCCATGTATAATTTTTTTTGATCCAGCCAAAATCACCTCCGGGAGTAAGCTCAATAGGAGGCATGCCGACGGGCATATCCGCCGGGGCGGTGCTTACGTATGAGCCGGTAGCCGCGGCGTTGCCTGTCTCCTCATGGCAGTTAAGACACGTGGAACTGGGGTCTGAGCCTCTTAATAAATATTGCGTCATTGCGTTGCCCACAGAGCCCTTGGGGTTGACAACGGCATTTACGCCGGATCCGAAACCGGTCCAGCTGGTCACCCCGCCGCTAATTGAATACTGGTTTGGCTTGAAATTCGGAGAGGTCCCCGCGGAGATCGAGTTATGCATCGTATGGCAGGCCTCGCATGGGCCGGTGCCGCCTTCATGAAACGCCCACACATTGCTGTCTGAAAACAAAATGAAAAGAGCCGCCGCAAAAAAAAAGAATACCTGTGCCAATTTCATGCGCTCTTATTTTAATGTGACGGATTTCAAAAAGTAAAGAAAATCGAAACAGTTGCGATCAGGCGCACATGGTTTTTCAAAGGTCCGCGCCCCGGAAAATTGACAATGCCTTTTCAATAAAGTAAAAATGAACATATGCTGAACGGACCCAAATTCCTGTTTTTCTCTTTGATTATTGCTGTCCTGTTTACGGTTTCTTTTGCTCTTGCTCAAACGCATACAAGCCTGTCAAATCACCATGTCCTTGCCGATCTGCTCAATGAGCATATTCTCTGTGTGCCGGGTGACTCAAAGCGTCCATGTGTGCTGCAAGTGACCGTATACACGCCTGAAGGCAAAGGCCCGTTTCCTCTTGCCGTAATGAACCACGGCGCTCAGGGAATACCCAAGCTGAACCCGCGATATAAATTTTCGCTGGCAGCTCAGTATTTCCTTTCCCGTGGATATGCCGTGGCATTGCCCATGATGCGGGGATTTGCAGGTTCCGGAGGATTTCCCGATACTGGTTGCAATCTGGAGCAGACGGGCATAGACAATGCCAAAGATATATTGGCTGTTATCAACTATATGTCTACCCAGCCTTATATAGATGGCAATAAGGTTGTCGTGGCAGGACTGAGCTTCGGCGGCTGGAATACGCTTGCAGTGGGTATTTTCGATGACCCAAGGATAAAAGGACTGGTAAACTTCTCGGGCGGCGTGCGTGTATCGGGTTGTGGTGACCAGGATTCCATGTTGTCTTTAGCCGCAGCCCATTATGGAGCGCAAACCACCACACCTTCCATCTGGTTTTATGGGGACAATGACAAATTATTTTCAAAACGGGTCTGGAAGGATATGTACGACAGCTACACCGAGGAAGGCGGGCCTGCCGAATTGGTGGATTACAGTAAATTCATGGACAATGCTCATAACCTTTTTGGGTATACTGACGGTTTCCAGGTATGGATCCCGAAACTGGACACTTTTTTGACCAGGGCAGGTCTTCCGGGCAAACTCATTTATCCGCAGTACCTGCCCTTTAAATAACCCACGGGCCCTTTAAACAGCCTGAAAAGCAAATTACTTTCTTTTCTTTTTTACCGCGTGGCCCCGAACTCCTGCCTCAGGGCAGTCTGCAGCTTGTTTGAAAATGTTCCACGCCCCCTCGACCCGAACCTCTGAAAAAGCGATGAGGCAATAACAGGCATGGGCACCCCGGTCTCTATCCCGGCCTCAACGGTCCAGCGCCCGCCCTCGGCAGGTCAAGCAGGCCAACCAGCTCTTCAAGCGTGGAGGCCCCTTTTGCGCCAAAGCCAACGGTCTCTTTTATTTTTCCGGGCTGCGGTCGAAAACAAAAACCCTGTGATTTCCTTTGAGCAGCCGCCTGGCCATGTTCTGACCCATTTCACATAATCCTATCATTCCTATCTGCATGGATTTTTACCCACCTGTCATTCCGGCTTGTCCTGAATCCTTCTTTGATTTTCGGTTTACAACATTTTCATATACCGCCCAGCCGGGAGTCTGCCCGCGGCGGCGGAATCGGCCAGAAAAAGCAGTGTCCCGTTTTCCGGGTTTACACCGGAGGCTGGCAATGCCGGGTCGTTTTTTTCAATTATGCGCTCAAGCACGTCCGCCTTTTTTCCACCCGTTACAAGGAAAAAAACATTTTTCGCGCTGTTTATTACGGGATAGGTTAGCGTCACCCTGTCATGTTTCTTTTCATCATGAACGGCCGCCGTGAAGCATTCTGTTTCCTTTAAAGCAGGCGTGCCGGGAAACAGAGAGGCCGTATGTCCGTCCTCTCCAAGCCCAAGCAGTATCAGGTCGAAAATGGGGAATTTTTTTTCTCCCGGATTGAAGAAGTCGAGAAGTTCAGAGGCGTATCTTCCGGCGCAGATTTCAGGAGGGCAGTCTGTGCTTACCGGATGAATATTTTCCTTCGGGATAGGGGCATTACTGAAAAGCATTTCATCGATCATTCTGAAATTGCTGTCCACGTTGTCTGGCGGCACGAGCCGCTCGTCCACCATGAATATATGGGTTTTCCGCCAGATGTCCTGCCCTGCCTTCATCCCAGCAAGACCGCGATAAAAACCTTCAGGCGTCCTGCCGCCCGAAAGCGCCGCTGTAAATATGCCTTTTCCGGCCGTCTCCCGCCGCGCTATATCCATCCATTTACGGATAAGGCAATCTTCCAGAGCGGAGGTCTCATCAAACACCATTACCCGGGCCGTTTTTATCATGATTATTACCCGGTGATCCAGCTGCGTTCTTCCGATTCCACAAGCGCCTGAGCTTCAAGCGGCCCCCAGGAACCCGCGGCATAATTGGGAAAATCCTTTGGAGGCATGCTCTCCCATCTGGAAATTATGGGGTCCACGATCTCCCACATGGCCTCCACCGAGTCCTGCCTCACAAAAAGGGACAGGTCCCCTTTCACGCAGTCCAGGAGCAGGCGCTCATAAGGGTCGGGGTTCTTCATCTTGAATACGTCCCGATAGCCGAATACCATGTTCACAAGGTACAACTCGTCAATGGAATACGGGTATTTCACGCAAAAGCGCAAGGATATCTTCTCATCCGGCTGGACCGTGAAGACCAGGATATTTGGTTCTGGTCTATCGCTTGGCTTTCCGAACATCCTTAGCGGCAATTGCTTGAACTGAATGCATATCTCCGTTACGCGTTTGGCCATGCGCTTGCCCGTGCGCACATAAAATGGCACACCCGCCCACCTCAGGTTATCCACATGGAACCTGGCCGCGAAAAAAGTGGGCTGTAAAGAGAGCGGCGCGATATTTTTTTCCTGCCTGTAGCCTGGCACGGGCTGGCCGTTTATGGAGCCCTGGCCGTACTGGCCCCTCACCGTGAACCTGTCTACGTGATAGGCGTCCATGATGCGGACGGAATGAAAGACCTTTGTTTTTTCATCCCTTACGTAATCCGCGCTGAAGCCTACGGGGGGCTCCATCGCGATAAGCCCAAGGAGCTGGAGCAAATGGTTCTGCACGATGTCCCGTACAACACCGGTCTGTTCATAAAACGCGCCCCTGTGCTCGATGCCTATGTCTTCGGAAACGGTAATCTGAATGTTGTCCACATAATTTCTGTTCCATATCTGCTCGAAAATGAAATTGGAGAACCTGAAAAAAAGTATGTTCTGCACAGGCTCCTTGCTAAGATAATGGTCAATGCGGTAGATCTGGCACTCGTCAAAGGCGTCTATCAGTATCCTGTTGAGTTCCCTCGCGCTTTGCCGGTCGCGCCCGAAAGGTTTTTCGACGACTATTTTCGCATTGAACAGCCCCTTGCAGAGATTATATTTCTTGAGCTTTCCAATTATGGCGGGCACCGCGGCCGGAGGCACCGCCATATAGAAGATCACGTTCACATTCCCTTTGGAGTCCGGCATCGAGACCTCATCCAGCCTTTGACATAGTTCCTTATATTTCAGGTCCTCTTCGAAGCGGGATGACTGATAATAGAGGTGCCTGCTGAACTCCTGCAGTTTCTGCTCATCAAGCGGAGTCTCGTAGAATTGCCTGAGACTGTCCTCGATTTGCCTCCGGTACTGGTTATCGTCCATCTCGGGCATCCCGAAGGCTATAATGGAAAAGCCGTTATCAAGCTCACCGGACTCAAACAGATGCATCAGGCCGGGCATGAGCTTTCTCCTGCTTAAGTCTCCGGCGCCTCCGAATATGCATATAGTAAAAGGCTCTGTCTTGAACTCCTGCAGGTCCACTACGCATTTTTTAAGCAGGTCTCTTTCTATTTCCGGCCCAGTTCTTATCATTTAAAAAATTCCTTCTCCATTGACCTTACCTTATTTAATCTGCGCAGGTGCCGTTCAGCCTGTGAAAACCTGGCCTGCAGAAAGGCCCTTATGGCCTCGCGCGCCGCGCCTGCACCTATTATGCGCTCTCCAAGGCAAAGCACGTTCATGTCGTCGTCCTCGACACCCTGCCTGGCCGAAAAAACATCGTGGCAGACCGCGGCCCTTATGCCCTCGAACTTGTTTGCCGCGACCCCGGCCCCCACACCGCTGCCGCAGATGAGAATGCCTCTTCCCGCGTCTCCCCTCTGGATGGCCTTTGCCACTTCGGCGGCGAAATCCGGGTAATCGTCACCCGGCACAAGGCTGTACGCTCCGCAGTCCATAACTTCGTGGCCCATCCGCGCAATGAACTCCATCATCGACTCCTTGAGCATAAAACCGCCATGGTCGGCACCTATAGCGAGTTTCAAAAAATGCAAAAAAACCACCTCCCTTTGTGGGAAATTGTATCATGCATCCTCCGCATGTCAACCCGGCAAGAGTATTTTTTATTTATTTTTCAGGTACTTTGATAAGAACCTATCTTAAGACTATCTCAAAATCGCTTCCGGCTGCAAGAGGCTGAAATGGATATTTGAATCCCACTGGGTGCGCTTTACTTTTCCTGGATTAGAAAAAATATTCTATT
>JAKAEG010000054.1 GCA_021819985.1 Nitrospirota bacterium
GGCATCCGCCCCGGCCTCTTTAGCGGCCCGGATAATGGTTACCGCGTCATCAAAACTCTGGTTATGGTTTGCGGACATCTCGGCGATGAGGAAGACGGGTTGTAACAGTCCTATTTTCCGCCCGGCTATTTCAATAATTTTTTTCATTTTTTATTTTACCCCAAATTTTTTTCAGGTCGCCAAGAGGCACATTCCAGCCCCTATCTCTAATAAATTGTTCAAAGCGATTAGCATCTTTCTGAAAATGAAATGTCCCCTCATGTGTTTGTTGTCTGGGCTTGATAAGACCTGCCTTCAACAAATCCCAATTATCCATAAACAAGCGCCTGATTACCTCATGCAGTTTTTCATATGAACTCTTCAGTGTCTCTTGAATTTCATTAAAAAACACTTCTTCTTGTAAAAGGATGGCACCAGTATCTATGCCCGAATCTATGAAATGGATTGTAACCCCTTTTGGTGTATTTTCAAGAAAACTCCATATATTGGGATGAGCGCCTTTATTCCAAGGCAGCAATGATATATGTAGATTAATTGCACCTCGCTGGGGAATCTCGATCATTTTTTTATTTATAATATGTCGATAATTATAACTAACAATTATATCGGGATTATATCTGAGCACGTATTCAGCATCTACTTTAGTATCCGTGTACTGGACTTGTTCGCCCTGGGAAACGAGCCAATTTGCCAATTCTTCGGCCCCGTTTCCGCCCAAAAAAAGAACTTTTAAAGAATTCCCGTCCAATTGAGTGGAAATTCTCTCTCCCCCTTTTGAGTCAACAATGGTCTTTGCCTTCAATGAGGAGGTTTCCCTAAGCTCCTTATTCCGTATAAATGCCCCGATATGCACGACAATTTCATTTAATGTTTTTTCTTTCAGCCATCCCAAGGAAATAAAAACACCTGAATCCGCCAATGCGGTTACGGCGTTCTCCTGGTTATCAGCCACAATACCAAGCAGGGAAGGCAATCCCATGAACGCCAACTCCCATACTGTCGAGCCTCCTGCGGAAATCGCCAAATCCGCCCACGCCATAAGGGGAGCCATATCTTCAACCGCCCTCAAAAGCTCAATATCGTGTTTTTCTTTCCCCGCTTCTTCAGAAATGGATTCGTAATGAGGATTGCTTGCGCCGATTATTACCTTAATTTGCAGTGGCTCATCAATGAGCATTAGAGCTTGCAACACCTTCAGTGTATGGTTCTCCGCGTCAGCCCCGCCCATTGTGACAAGGATTTTTTTAGCTATGTCAGGAATTTCACGATTGAAGTCAGCGTATTTCAGAAATTCCCGCCTCAACAGGGCATATCTGGTGCCTGCCAGAATCCGCATATAAGGTTCGGCGGTGTATTTTAACTTCTCCGCTCCATAATTCTGATTAAGAACAATATCGGCATAATAATGTCCGAGTGGCGCATAATCGTCGATGCAGAGGAGCTTGAATCCGGCTTTCTTTACGGCTTTCTGATATTCATCGTCAAAATGATAGCCGTCAAGGACAACCCAGTCCGGGTTTTCCTGAGAGAATATTTGCAATGCGGCATCCCGCGCCGTTATGCCTGGAAGAGTATAAGTCCTGAATTCCTTTTTTATTTTTTGGAGCAGTGCATCGCTTACCGTATGTGTTACAAAAACCACTTCTCCGCCCCGGTCCTTTACTGCCTGTCCAAGCGCTAAACACCTCATCAGGTGGCCGGTCCCCATTTGTGCGGTTGCATCCGCGCGGATGACAAGTTTCATTTTGCGATGCGCTCTCTCACAAAGTCCCTGGCCCGTTTTAAATCCTGCAGATCCAGAAGACTTTCGGCCTCCCGCAGTTCTTCTTCAAGACTGTTGAATATCTTCTTTTGAACAATCTTCCCGTTTATGAATTTCAGCCAGGGTTTTACCTTGAAGATCTCCACTATCTCCTTTACGCCGAAAAAAGAGTTTCGGGGATAAAGATAATCGTAAACCGCGCAAAGAAGCGCATAATCCTCTGTCGTATCCAGCGTAATCCTTATATCGGGGGCGAAAAATTCCTTGGGGGCCTCCAGGTTTTTTATTTGAAATTGTCCGGTCATATAGATAAAGGGCGTAACGTGCTCCCGTTCGAAATCCTTTTCGGCCTCTTTAAAACTCCTCTCAAGGGCCTTCATCGTGAACGCCTCTACATCAAGCCCATGAGGAAAGGTGCGCTTCAGGGAGTTCGAGGCATAATCCACTTTATTGCCGGAGACTTCCTCCACAACCAGGTCCACGACTGCGGGGTCTATACAGGGACAATCGCTCGTCACCCGCACTATCGTTTCAAGCCCGTTTTCCCTGGCGGCGTAAAAATATCTGGAGAGGACGTCTTTTTCCGGTCCCCTGAAATACCGGACATTTTCCCTGTCCGCTATTTCGCAGATGCTGTCGTCTTCCCGGTTTCCCGTAGTGGCCACTATTATCCGGTCAAGCGATCTGGCTTTCTTTAATCTCCTTATGACCTGCTCCAGGACAGAAATGCCGCTTCCCCATGGAAGCTCCTTCAAGACCTTCCCCGGCAACCTGGTGGATGTTGTCCTGGCCTGCACTATCGCTCCGGTTACCAAAGCTAAAACTCCCCTAAAACATCGAAAAGGGTCCTTTTTACGGTTTCAATATCCGCATCGCTCATGCCCTGGTAAATCGGGATGCTAAGCTCTCTTTCATAAAACCGCTCAGCTTGAGGGCATATGCCTTCCCGGTAACCCAAAATATTTCTGTAATAGGGGTGAAGGTAAACAGGAAGATAATGTACCTGCACCCAAAGACCCGCTGTCCTCAATTTATCGAATATTTCAGTCTTCATTCCGGAGGACCCGTCTCTGAGCCTTATGGGGTAGAGATGCCATGAGGACTGCGCGCTTTCAGTTACAACCGGCGTATCAAACCACCTGTTTCCATGGAAGGCCGCATTATAGGAAAGTGCAATTTCTTGGCGTCTTTGGATAAAGGTATCGAGTTTTTTAAGCTGGGAGAGCCCAAGGGCGCACTGAATATCAGTAAGCCTGTAATTATATCCAAGTACCTGCATCTCGTAATACCAATTGCCGTGCGAATGCTCTTTAAATATGGCGGCGTCTTTAACAATTCCGTGGCTCCTGAAGGCAAGGAGCTTTTCATAAAAGGACCTGTTGTTGGTAACAACGGCTCCGCCCTCACCGGTGGTGATCGGTTTTACCGGATGGAAACTAAAGATGGTCATTTCGGACAGGGAACCAATCTTATTCTCTTTATAGCTGGCCCCCAAGGCATGGCAGGCGTCCTCTATGACTATCAGGCCGTGCTTGCCGGCCAACTCCCGGATCCTGTTAAGTGCCGCGGGATTCCCTGCATAGTCCACCGGCACTATTGCTTTTGTCCCGCTGGTAATAGCTTTTTCAATAAGCTCCGGATCAATATTCCCTGTTTCTGGCTCAATATCCGAAAAAACAGGTTTTGCGCCCAGGTATAAGGCTGCATTGGCAGTGGCCGCGAAAGTTATTGGACTTGTTATTATTTCATCGCCGGGTCCGATGCCGGCGGCAAAATAAGCCCCGTGCAGGGCTGCTGTGCCGGAGGAGAAGACAACCGCGTACCTGGCGCCGCAATAATTTGCCAGAGCGGCTTCAAATTCCCCGGATTTGGGGCCTTGGGTAAGATAATCGGAACGAAGCACTGCCAAAACTTCTTTTATGTCGTCTTCGTCTACGGATTGCCTGCTGTATGGGATTAAACTACTCAATCTCCATTTCCCTGATAAAGCCATTCAGTTCGCCGGCGGAAAGGAAGCTCGTGTTGAGGTCGCTTCTATACACAAAACCTTCCGCGACACGCTTGTGATTGCCGTATTTTTTCAGGTCCTCCTTGCCAAGAGCAAACTGAGGCAATATAACAAAACCGTTTTTCTCCTCGACGGTAGTCCTCGCTTCATCCTCGGATATGAGAGTTTCGTGCACTTTTTCACCCGGTCTTATGCCCACTATTTTACAAGAGCAATCCGGGCATAGGGCCTTCGCAAGCTCGGTTATTTTCATGCTGGGTATCCTGGGGATGAATATCTCGCCGCCTACGCCTTCCCTCAATGCTTTTATGACGAGTTCGACCCCCTGCTCCAGTGTTATCCAGAAGCGGGTCATCCTCTCATCCGTAACGGGAAGGGTTTTTTCCCCTCGATTCAAAAGCTCCATGAAAAAAGGGATCACGCTGCCGCGGCTGCCCAATACATTTCCGTACCTTACGAGGGAAAAACTCGTATTCTGCGAGCCGGAGTAGACGCTGGCCGCCGTGAATATTTTTTCCATTGCCAATTTTGTTGCGCCATAGAGGTTTGCCGGGTTGACGGCCTTGTCGGTCGAAAGCGCCACCACTTTTTCAACTCCCCTGTCTATAGCGGCGTCCACAATGTTCTCGGCCCCCATTATATTGGTCTTTACGGCCTCGAAAGGGTTGTACTCGAGAGCGGGCACCTGCTTCAGGGCTGCGGCGTGGATAACATAATTAACCCCTTCGAAGGCCCTGTAAAGGCGCTGCCTGTCCCGAATGTCGCCAAGGAAAAACCTTATGGGATATTTATCGGGATGGAATTTTTTCGCCATATCGAACTGTTTCAGTTCATCGCGGCTGAAGATGATCAGCTTTTTAGGGCGGTACTTGCCAAGGACTATTTCCGTGAACTTCTTTCCAAAAGAACCCGTTCCGCCAGTGAGCAGTATCGTCTTATCGTTAAACATCATACCCCGCCATTAGCATGTTTTTTATAATTCACAACCTTTTAAAATTACGGCATATTATATACTTTAAACAAGACTTTAAGCTTGGCATCTATCCTGGAACGGGAACAAGGCTGCCATTAGCAGTCGAGAGGCGCAGCGTCCTGCCAAGTATTTTTTTCATCTCCTTCACTGGAAGGACAACTTGCCGGGCGACACGAAGTAAAGATTTTCTCTGGATGAATTGAGAAGTGTGTCCGCTTCGAAATAATCAAATTTCCTGCCTTTAAAATATTTCGGGAGCTCACTTGGATGAAATGTTGTGTTTAAATCAAAGTTATCATATGTAGTTAATGCTATTGCAGCGTTTGTTGACTCAGTGAATCCATTAAATTTATCAACGTAATTTTTTACCACATAATTTGGCATCTCAACAAAAGAATGTGAGTTCATAAATATATCTATTGCGCCCCTAAATTTCTCAATTTGCCATGGGGCAATACAATAAATTTCAATATTATTGTCCGGAGAAAATGTTATTGAATCACGTCGCCTTAAATCTCTGTAATCGAAAACAGAGGTGCCATAAAACGCCTTCAGATATTGTGTGCCAACGTAAAGATTAGGGGGAATATCAAGATATAGGACTTTCCTAATATTTTTATAGTTTTCAAGCAACAGATGTATGTTAATTCCAAATCCCCCACCAATTTCAAATATTGAGTAAGCATCATTAAATTTGATGCGTTGGGCAATATTATCATGCTGCTCAAGAAGATTTAAATAATGAATAGAATAATCATGTCCATCTATTTTGGCCTTTCTCAAACAATTGCCTAAAAGCGAATAAGGCATTGTATATTTTTTAAGAAGATTCCTGGTTTCCTCTTTCATATTAAGTATTTCTTGAGCATAGGCAATACTTTCACGTGCATATGATTCAGTCCATCGTATTTGGGATTCGTATATGTTACTCAGCGGATAAGTCTTCGTTAGCCACTGGACAAGTCGATTCAATCCATGGTTGTATATGCTTCGAATATCTGTATACAAGTTATCGGCATAGCTCATACCGATAAGGTTTGTCGAACCTCTAAAATTTGCTATACCATATCTTTTTATTTCATTCGCCGCATTTTTGGCTTTGATAGCCCAGTAAGGCCCTGGGTGATAGAGACGTGGTTGACTCTTTGAGTCAGTGGACATTATGTCCAATAGTTCAAGGTCATCTTTTAACCCGATATTTTGATCCCTCTCTGTTGAGGGGATAACAGCTTTCTGTGTATTCATATCATTTCTACTGCTTTTCTATCTACCCTTTTACTCATACACATATTTTTTTTTGCCTTTTTTAAGGCCTCTGTAATTTTATAATGCCCATTCTGTACTGCCCTTCAAGTCTCTCTTCCCGCAAACCTCGGGAGTAGCTTTTTATGGTTATTTTTTGTCCTGCCTTTTCTGGACACATGCCCGTTGTGCCAGATAACATGCTGTTTTCACATGTCTTTTAGATTATCACATACCGGCTTCCTGTTTTTCAACTTCGGGCGAGAACCTGGATAGGGCCTTTATAAGGCGCTCAGGTCGAATGCCGAACCGCTGGAAAACGCGCTTCATCATATAAAGGTCTTCCTCCTCAATGCTCCTGGTAAGCAGAAGGCTCGCTCCATAGCCTCCAACAAAAAGAAATAAGTAAACCGGAAGCATCCAGGAGGAAAGTGGCAGACTTTTCGCGGCTACGTAAATGAGAAGTCCCGCTATGGCGGTCCCAGCCAGAGGTTTAAGATATGACGGCGAAAAGGGGTGCAATCCGCTTCTCCGGTATAGACTTAACGAATAGAGGATGTTTAAAAGAATATAGGAAGACATCGTCGATATAGCGGCCCCGTCCAGTCCCAGACCTGCTTTTTTAACAAGAACATAATTTAAAATTATATTGAATATAGCTCCCGTTATTGATATGTTCATGATGGTCCTCGAAAAACCCATGACCATCATAAGCATTGTATTCATGCCCAAAAAGGCATTTATCATTAGGCCAAAGGCTAGAAAGCGTAGCGGCATGGCCGCATCCGTGAATCTTGCGCCAAAAAGGGCAGTAATGCTCATTTGCGGGAAGAAGAACAGAACAAAAAATATGGGCAAGGTTACAGTAAAAGCCCATTTTGTGAGCACTTGATACGCCCGTTTAAGGTCCTGAAGACCTTTATGGCCCTGCCGGCTGCTTGCGTAAATCTCCCCGGCTATTGGTAAAAAGACATAGGCAAGGGCCTGAAGAGGGAAATTAAGCAGGTTTACGAGTGAGACGCTTACGCTGTAAGTCCCTACTGCTTGAGCATTTATGTACCTGCCCACCATTATAGTATCGGTCCACATGATAATCATTCCGGTTACGCCAGCAACCAGCAAAGGAATCGAGAATTTAACCAGCTCTCCGTAGAGACGGCCGCCCTCTGATACCATGCCGTGCCTGGGCGTGGGTAGCAAGGCCGCCCGTCCGAGCTTTTTAAAACCGAAGATTATAATAAGTGAATAAATTGTCAGGCTTGCCGATGCGTATGCGAAGAGAATTCCATTAAAAGTCTTATTCAGCAGGAGGGCAGCAGATATTAAAACCAGGTAAAAAAGAGGCATCAGGAGATCGTTGGTAATTTTTTGAACTATAAAACCATTCCCAAGCAGAATACCTCCGATTATGCCTGAGTATATGGAAAACGGCAGAAGGAACGAGATCAGCTTAAGCGGACTAGCAAGGCCCGGAATATAGAAAACATGCCGGGCAATATAACCGGAAAAGAAATAAAGGAGTATAAAAGCTATCAGCCCGAGAACAAACGCAATTTGAATACCGGCCCTTGAAATCTCGTCCGCTTTGTTTTTTTTCTTTTCACCCTGATTAATGGACACAAATCTCGTAACGCCGGATCCGATCCCAAGGGGAGTAATAACGACAAGAACCCCGAAGATCGTAAGCATGAGGGAATAAATCCCGAACTCCTCTTTCGTGGTGTTCCTTACGATCAGGATCTTGATGCAAAACCAGACGAGTTGGCTTACCACGGTGGCGGCAAGTATTAGCGTGCTTCGTTTTACGGCGGTCTTCAGGTGCGAATTGAGCCCTTTGGGCATTATGTTTGATTATAACTTTTTATTAATACACCCGCCCACCCTTGAATCCACACCTACCAGGAGGAGGTTGTGGCTGCGTCCCATCTTCCCATTTTAAAACAAGCGGCAGGCCGATTTTTTTGTATGAGATTGTAAAACATCAATCCAAAGCATATAATGAAATCATATGATGGAGGTGACAAGAATGCGTGCAACATTGAATATACCTGATGAGCTAATAAAGGAAGTGCAGAAAGTCTCCGGCGAGAAGTCAAAGACTAAAGCAGTGACCATAGCCATGAAAGAGTATCTGAAACAGCAGAAACTTAAGCAGATACTTTGTCTTAGAGGTAAGACCGGCTTTGCGTTTGATTGGCAGGAAGAGGAGAAAAAAGAAATAGAGGCGCAGGCCGGAAGGGAAAGGGCAATTGGGAAAAGAGGTTAAAAACGTCCTTATAGATACAAGCGCCTGGGTCGAATTCTTCAGGAACAACCCGGAAACCGCAGATACGGTCACTAAGATCATAGAAGATGGCAGGGCCTGCATTTGTGGGGTGATATATTTCGAGCTTTTACAGGGTATAAGGACCGGCGAGGATCCGGGGCGCTTGATAGATCTGCTTACAGCGCTCGATTTTATGGAAATTACGGCAGAAATATGGATAAAGGCCGGCAGTATTTCCGCTGCATTGAGAAAACAGGGGACCACTTTGCCAATGTCTGATCTGCTTATAGCCGCAACAGCGATCGAGCGCGGCCTTTCTGTACTGACTTACGACGAGCATTTCTCAAGTATTCCGGGACTCAACCTGTACCGCCAATAAAATCCCCCCCTTTTCCTTACCCCGGCGGCCAGTGCATGGGCCTGCCGCCAAGCACATGAAGGTGGATATGATAGACGCTCTGCCCGGCCTCGGCGTTGGTGTTCATCACCATCCTGAAACCCCGGCTTGCTATTTTTTTGTCCTCCGCTATACGGCCTGCAACCCTGTAAAGATGCCCGATCAGGGCCTCGTCCCCGTCCTTAAGCTCAAGAGGTGTCGCTATGTGTTTTTTGGGGACCACCAGGAAGTGGACCGGGGCCTGCGGCGCGATGTCCTCGAAGGCAACACATGTATCGTCTTCGAAAATTATCTTTGCATTGGCTTTTTTAGCGGCTATCCGGCAGAAGAGACAGTCCATTTTAAAAATTTTTTATATTTTCCTGAAAAAACAGGTCCTTTCGCCCGTATGGCAGGCTCCGGCTCCGGCCTGATTCACCTTTACCAGAAGCGTGTCCGCGTCGCAGTCATAAAGCACCTCTTTGACCTGCTGAGTACAGCCGGAGGTCTCGCCTTTTTTCCAGTATTTCTGCCTGGAACGGCTCCAGAAATGCGTGTAGCCGCTATCAAGCGTCATCTTTAGTGATTCATTGTTCATCCAGGCCATCATAAGCACCTCGCCGGTGCCGGCCTCCTGCACAATGGCGGGGATCAGACCTTTTTCATCATATTTCAGTTCCGGCAACCCTTTTTTTTCGTTCATAATTTATATCCGATCTTTCTTAAAAATTCCTTTCTCTTTAACTTGTCTTCCCCGGTTTCGACCCCTTTGGGAGCGTAACCGTCTATTACTCCCAGGACGCCGCCGCCCATATCGTTTTTTGCCACAACCGCCTCCACCGGATTGGCCGTGGCGCAAAAGATGTTGCAGACCTCCGGGCACTCCTTGATGCGGTTAAGCACGTTTATGGGGAAAGCGTCTTTTAAAATGATGCAGAAGACATGACCCGCCCCGATAGCCTGGAGGTTTTTTACGCATAAATCTATGAGTGTCTGGTCGTTCCCCTCGGTCCTTATGAGGCACGGCCCGGAGGCCTCGGTAAAAGCCACCCCGAACTTCGCCTGCGGAACGGATGTGACAATGGTCTCATAGAGGTCCTCGGCGGTTTTTATGAAATGCGTCTGCCCCAGTATGAGATTCGTCCCCTCCGGTTTTTCAAGGCTTACGGTTATTATTTCCATTGCGAAATTATAGCACAGGGACGGAAAAACCTGACCCAAACGTGGATATTCAGGGGTTTTCGCGGGGATTGCCTGCCCGATCTTTTTGTAATATCCTTTTAGAAACCGGCTTGAGAGAAAGCGCCCCTGTTTCTTAATAATCCCGTACTCACCCAAAGTTCCAAAACAAGCAAATAAAAATAAAAAAACCTATGGCGGAAGTCTATCATGCCCTTGGATTGAACATGCACCAGCCCCCCGGCAACCTGCTTGCACTCCACAATTCCCAGGAGAGGTGGGAGGCTAGGCAGATCCTCTGGTGCTATGACAGGCCCACACGCATGCTTGAAGGCTATGAGGATATAGCCAGGCCGCATATCAGTTTTTCCGGCACGCTTTTAAAACAGCTTGATGACCCCGCCATTCGGGAGACCTTCCATGATGTTGTGGACGTGGAGGACTTCCTTGCCCGGTACAGGCGCTCGCAATGCATCGAATTTATGGGCACGGGACTTTATCACCCCGTTTATCCGCTGATCCCTCATTCAGACTGGGAAACCCAGACAGCCTGGTGGAAAGGCCTTGGATGGAAGCTCCTGGGCAGGGCCTGGTTTCAGCTTCAGGGTTTCTGGTCCCCGGAAATGGGTTTTTGCATGGAGATGATACCCATGCTTAAAAGGCACGGGTATCGTTATGTGATAATCGATTCCATTTATATAAAACCCAGGCGGCAGATGAGGTGGGAGGAGCAGCGCTACCGTCCATATATAGCACGCTGGGGCGGCGAGGAAATTTGTATTATCCCGCGGGACAGGGAGCTTTCAAACGCTCAGGAGTCCGGCTTGGACCCTGGGTGGTTCCAGCACGAGGTTTACGAGAGGACAAAAAACTGCGATTTCCCGGCCCTGGTCACAACCTGGACGGACGGCGAAAACGGCGGCTGGTTCCGCACAGTCCATGTGGACAGCGGCTTTTGGGGGCATTTCTACCGGCCTATCCTGGACAGGTACAGGGCAGGCGTGCTGGGCTTCACACCTATTCATATAAGCAGCTATCTGGACAGGTTCCCGCCCACTGAGGAGGTGGACATATATCCCGGCGCCTGGAACACCGGGCACCACTGGGGAGGGGATTTCGGCCAATGGACGGGCTCCCTCCTTCAAAAAAGGGGGCTTGAGGAGCTGGGCAGGACAAGCTCCTATTACCAGCAGGTCAAGCAGGCCTTCGACCAGCGCGGACATATGTCGGCAAACCCGGAAGAGGTGCGCCATCTGATAACCACGGCCTACGACCATATCCTTCAGGCCGAGACAAGCTGCAACTTCTATTGGGGGAGCTGTTGGGTAAACCGCTCGTTTGACGGAATGGACCAGGCCTATAAACTGCTGGATACTGCCCGTTCGCTGATACCGGGATAGAGAAATGCACCGCCGGAATTAATTAAAAAAATAAAATTTCAGCCTGCCTAAAGTTTTTAATTGTTTGTTCCGATAAAGAAATTAGTAGTCTCCCAGTCTCCCCTCCCAAAGGCGGCCGCAATGCGGCCGCCTTTACCCCCTCCATCTTTCCAGCCTGGTTCGAACCTGTCTCAAAATTGATTTCGAAGCGAAAAAAAGCGGAAATCGTGCCAGACAAGGAAAAAAGGGGAAATCGCCCGGAGGCGCAACAGTGCTGCGTTGAGGACGATTTTCCTTTTTTGACGCCGTATGGCGCGATTTCAGCCTTTTGCAGCCGGAAGCAATTTTGAGACAGGTCCCCATGTTAGGATAGACGATGGAATGGACGGAAGACCTGGCTGTCGGCAACGACACCATAGATTTCCAGCATAAGGAGCTTTTCCGCAGGATAAACGACTTGGTGCTGGCCGTCCACAACAGCGTTTGCAAGTACAAGATAACCGATGTCATAACATTCCTCGAAGACTACATCTCCTTCCATTTTGGTGAAGAAGAGCAGCTTATGCAGGGTCGCTCTTACCCCGCTTACAGGGCGCACAAGGCCCAGCATGAAAAATTCAAAAGAAATTTCGTGAAACTCAAAAAGGAACTGCTTAAACTGGATGGCGGAAAGAAACCGGGCTCCTACGGGCTTTCCGTCCGCACAAACCAGGTAGTGGTCGATTGGATAGTGGAGCACATAGCCAAGGTGGATAAATTGTTCGGCCAGTTTTTAAGGCAGGAGCCCGTTTCCTGTCCCGTCCTGGTGTGTAAAATTCCAAAAAAAGTAAACATAAAAAATTCCCTTAAGCAACACCCCTCCCTGTAGCTGGCTGGTAAACCTGCAAGCAAATAGTCGAAGTTAGTCATTGCCGGCCTGTCCGGGTAAAAATCTTTCATTGTTTGCGGAAGATTGCCGCAGCCCCTCGCATTGACTTGCCCTATATAGTTGCTGTCAGTGCGGGCAAAACGTGGTAAGCTCGTCACAAACAAAGACCGGCTCGCTCGATCAGGTGTGCTGTCTCAAAAATTCATCGCAAATTGTTTGAGTTCTTTAGCAGTCATTCCCGCGCAGGCGGGAATGACGGACCTATTGCGGTTATATTTAAGACGTTTCCACCAGCTCATCGCGGACTTGCGGAATCCCGCAATCTCAACTCTTTTCCTTTTTGTATTACAATTTTGTCTTACATTTTGGTCGTTAATTACAATTTTGTAGACAGAAATTTGAACGATTTCTTTATAAATAAGCTACTTAGGTTCTGGCACAGAATTTGAGTGCAAAAAA
>JAKAEG010000055.1 GCA_021819985.1 Nitrospirota bacterium
TGAGGATTTTCCATGGTTTAAAGATGCTCCGGTCGGGAAAATTCTTAAAGTCGAGGAGCCTCACGAAGGGCATTTTTACTGGCCCGATCTGGATATAGACTTGACCATCGAAATTATCGAGCACCCGGAAAGATTTCCGTTAAAAGGGAAAATAAATTAAACTAAGCCAGTTACCGTCTGTAATCACGGGTCATATATATACGACTTCCCTTAAAATCCTGTCCTTGAGTTCCGGCCTTATGGCCTCCTTCCTCACCAGGTCGATTTTTTCCCTTAAAAGGCGCTGAAGGTATCTTTCAAGGTTGATGAACTCAAACAGGTCCGGAACCTCGTCATACTCTACGAGGATGTCAATGTCGCTTCGTTTTTTTTGCTCGCCGCGAACAAAGGAGCCGAAGATACCGATCTCGCTTACCCGGTACTTCCGGACCACCTCAGCCTTGTGTTCCTTCAGAACGGCCCTGGCTTCCTCGACACCTGTAACTGCCTTATTCATGCCCCTATTTTATCAGGTTTATGGCAAGTTTTTTGAGAGTTCTTCACAGGCACAGATAAAGGACGAACGAGCTGACAACCCTAGAGTGGACTCTAATAAAACTTCAACGGTAATATTGGAACCATAGTTTGTCGTTTGCGACAAATTATGGTTCCGCGACACAGTAAGTTTTGCTGAGAGTAACAGAATAATGGCGGGGTGGACGGGGCTCGAACCCGCGACCTTCGGCGTGACAGGCCGACGTTCTAACCAACTGAACTACCACCCCTAATCACAATGGTAGGCGGAACAGGGATCGAACCTGTGACCTCAGCCTTGTAAGGGCTGCGCTCTCCCAATTGAGCTATCCGCCCGCTCGTAAGGAACTTATAGTTAATCAGAAAAAAAGCCGGTTTGTCAAATGCCCTCCCGGTCTTTCTCCTCAGGTGATATTTTAAACGGGAAAAAAGGCCGGCGCAAAAATTTTTAAAACTAAAAACGAAACAAAAACAAAAACCCATTCCGGATCGAGGTTTTTTTAAAACTCTATGCCTTCTCTTGCCTTGATGCCTTTGTTCAGGGGATGTTTTATCGCTTTCATTTCGGTCACGTAGTCCGCGGCCTCTATGAGCGGGCCTGGCGCGTCCCTGCCGGTGAGAACGATCTCCACTGCGGCCGGCTTTCGTTTTAAAAAAGCAAGCGCCTCGTCTTCCATAATAAGCCCGTGTCTTACCAGGTGCATGAACTCATCCAGGACTACCAGATCGTATCCTGTCATAATCACTGAAAGCTGCTCCAATGCCCCCAGTGCCTTTTCCCTCAGTGCGCCAAGATCGGCCCCAGGGTGAAAATAAGGCGAGAGCACCTCCTTGAAGCTGAGTATTCTCACCTGGAGCTTTTCGAGCATGGCTATCTCGCCACCGGTGACCGCCTTCATGAATTGCGAGAACAGCACCCTCTTTGCCCTGCCTCTGGCCCGCACGGCAAGCCCTACGGCAGCGGTGGTCTTCCCCTTTCCGTCGCCTGTATATATATGAATAAGGCCGTTTTTCATTCGGATATTCTTTTCTGGATTATAACAGATTGGCCTGATGCGGACCGGCCAGAATGTCAAGTCTGGCAAGTGCTATAAAGAGATCCCGTTCCCCTCCGGCCCTGAGATTTATCAGAAAAGCATGCGGGGTTGCCTTCAGCTTGCCATCCGAAGTCCCCGTCCCTGGCGAAACCAATACTCTTCTGTGTAAACTTAAACTCATGGGAAATAAAGCCATAGTGGCTCTTCGCCGCCTGTCAGACAATCCAAAGGAGTAAATGTTAAAAGGACTTAACCAGGAACAAAAAGCGGCGGTCGAGCACTTCGGCTCGCCCCTGTTGCTGCTGGCCGGCGCGGGCAGCGGAAAAACGAAGGTCCTTACACACAAGATCGGCTATCTCATCAGAGACAAGGGCATCAAGCCGCACCGCATACTTGCCATCACCTTCACGAAGAAGGCCGCCCAGGAAATGGCCGGCCGCGTCGAAAGGATGCTTGCCATCAAGCCTCGCTCGGTCAGCACGTTCCACTCGTTCTGCGTCCGGGTCCTCAGGGAAGATATTGCCGCACTCGGCAGGAATTTTGACAAGAACTTCATCATCTACGACCAGACGGACAGCAAAAAGACGGTAAAGGACATACTGAAGCGGCTCAACCTCGACCCCAAGGAAACGGATGCCGCGCAAAAAACCATTTCGAAGGCGAAGCAGGCGTACAGGGGGGGCAATATAGTGGAATACATCGCGGCCCTGCCATATCCCCAGAACCAGCATGCGGAAGTCGCAAGCGCTTATGGGCGGGACCTTGAACAGTCAAACGCGCTGGACTACGATGACCTGATCTACTACACCTCCCACCTCCTGGTGACCAGACCTGAGGCGCGTGGCAAATGGCAGGACCGCTACGATTTTTTCATGGTGGATGAGTTCCAGGACACCAACGAGATCCAGTATTCCCTAATAAAACTGCTTTCTGCAAGGAACAGGAGCAACGTTTTCGTGGTCGGCGACCCCTTCCAGACGATCTATACCTGGCGCGGGGCCGTGCCGGAGAACATCCTTAAATTCGGACGGGAGTTCAATGCCACGGAAATGCGGCTCGAAAAGAACTACCGGTCCACCAGGAAGATCCTCGATGTGGCCAATATCGTCATCGGTAAGGTGGACCGTATGTGGGCGGATAAGATCCTTACGCTTCACACCGACAAAGTTGAAGAGGGAGAAGTGGAGTATCGCGGCGCAGGGGATCACGACGCGGAAAACAGACGTATAGCCGAAAAGATAATAGAGTTGGCCAAAACACAATCCTATTCGGATATGGCCGTCCTCATCCGCATGAGTTTCCTTTCCCGGGGACTTGAAAGCAGTTTTATGCGATACGGCATTCCCTACGAAATCGTCCGTGGCCTGGCGTTTTACGAACGGGCCGAGGTGAAGGACCTGCTTTGCTACCTGAGGCTTATGTCCAACACCAGGGACAGGGCGGCCTTCGACAGGGTCGTCAACACGCCGTCCCGGGGCATCGGCAAAAAGGCGGTCGGGGTGATCGCGGAAAATTTCAAAACCGACTGGATACAGGCGCTAAAAGACGCAAGGTTTTCCACAAAACAACGGACCAATGCGAATGCGCTCATAAATATAATCATGAAACACGGCGGCATGGTGGAAGAAAAACCATACACTGTCCTGATGAGCATAATCCGGGAACTGAACTACCTTGAATATCTGAAAGAGGAATACAAGGAAGACCATGAGGACCGCATAGAAAACGTCTCGGAACTGAGTAACGTGCTTCTGTCCATTGAGAAGGAAGGGAAATCTTTTTCCGAGTTTATGGAAGACAGTCTCCTTGCCTCGGACCAGGACAGGATCAGCCAGGAAGAAAGCGTGAAGATCATGACGATCCATGCCGCAAAGGGGCTTGAATGGCCCGTCGTCTTCCTTCCGGCAATGGAGGAGGGAATATTTCCCTCCGAGCGCTCCCTTGACAGCGGCGCGGAACTGGAAGAGGAGAGGCGGCTTTTTTATGTGGCCTGTACCAGGGCCAAGGAAGGCCTCTACCTATCATCGGCCGATTACAGGATGAAATTCGGGAGAACATCGCAGATGCTGCGGTCACGCTATATTGGCGAGATAATGGAAGCTATCTCGGGAAAAGAATAAATGACTGAACCCCTGATCGATCAACGGGCTATTACCCTTTCGGAACTGAATAACAGGATTAAATCTGCTCTCAACTATTTTTTCCCAGGGGCCTGTTGGGTCATCGCGGAAATAGCCGATTCCCGCTGCGACCAAAAGGGCCATTGTTACCTGACCCTGATCGAAAAGACCGATGACAGGACCGTGGCGCAGGCCAAAGCCAATATCTGGTCCTATGAATACCGGAAACTGATGCAGAAATTCGAGAAATCCACCGGGGAAACATTAAAGGCCGGAATGAAAGTGCTCTTTTTAGCCGCGGTCAACTTCCATGAAGTATATGGGTTGAGCCTCAATATCAGGGATATTGACCCCATATATACAATGGGTGAGATGGCCAGAAAAAGAAAGGAAGTCCTTGATAGGCTCCAAAAAGAAGGGCTGCTGGACCGCAACAAGGCCCTTAAACTGCCCTTGGGGCCTCAGAGGATAGCGATAATCTCCTCCCCCGGGGCGGCGGGCTATGGCGATTTCATGAATCACATAACAAATAATGCTTTCGGGTATAGATTCCAGTGCACGCTTTTCCAGGCGATCATGCAGGGGCCCACAGCCGAAAAATCAATTATCAGCGCCTTGCGCGAGGTCCAGGCCCACCGAGACAGCTTTGATGTAGTCATAATAATCCGCGGGGGAGGCTCCCAGGTAGACCTCCACTGCTTCGATGGATACGATATCGCTGCAGCAGTTGCCACCTGTGTTCTGCCGGTGCTGACCGGGATAGGCCACGAACGGGATGATACCGTGGTGGATATGGTGGCGCATACCAGGCTGAAAACCCCGACCGCAACGGCCGAATTCCTGATCTCAGGGCTCAGGGCTTTCGAGGAGCGCATACTTGAGGTCCAGAGGAAGCTCGTAAGGTACTGCGACCGCGCATTAAGGGATGAGCGCCACAGCCTGGACTCTCTCCTTCAAAGGTTACAGCGCGCGGCAATGAACGTCCTTCAAAAAGAGGACAGTAAATTGGCGATTTTTGAAAAAACAGTCAGACATCTGGACCCGGAAAGCCTCCTTAAAAGAGGCTACAGCATCACATTTCTAAACGGCAAAGTGCTTAAATCCATATCCGAGGCGGAGGTGGGCACACTGGTAATCACTCAGCTTCATGACGGGACGGTGCAAAGCAAGATCGAGGAGGTAAAAAATGGGTGATCTCATATATTCGAAGGCGATAAAAGAACTGGAGACCATAGCGGCGGAGATAGAGGGCGATGAGGTCCCTGTCGATGCGTTGTCCGAAAAGGTAAAGAGGGCCGCAGAGCTTATTCAATCCTGCCGGGACATGCTGAAAGGAACCGGGGAAGAGGTTAAAAAGGTACTGGAGAGTTTTTTGGAAGACAAAGAGGGAACAGACCAGGGCAGTTAAAACTCGTACCTTACCTGAATGTATGTGTTGTTGTCCCTGGCAAGCTGCCCGAACTGGCTCGTCTTATTACCCTCTGTGTCAATATAAGTGAGACACTCCCCCCGTGTAAATGGGTCTTTTGGGGCGGGGAGAGGAACGAAAAAGATGAGAGATGGAAAAGCATCTGGAGTACCGGAAGTTGGGAGAGAGAGACCAAAATTTTAAATTTTTTTAAAAAAGTATTTGTATTTTCAGACAAGTTGCCGCGTTAAAAAAATCAAAAAACGACGAGAGCCGTCATATTTCAGCCCAGCGCCTTAAACCGGAGCTGTTTTTTTAAATACCATCTGTCAAGCCAGTTTAGCCAGCTATCGTTGTATTCCTTGAGATGACCGCTCTGTGAAGCGCCGAAAACCAGGTCGAGCAGATGCAGCGATGGGGTGAACGAAGAAAACCGTTCGCGGCAGTGCGCACAATATGTTATAAGTCTGCCTTTTGCCTGGGCCGCCCGCGCCTGTGTATGTCTGAAGGCAAGCGATGGATTCCCCACGGTTGCGCACCCGCCGGCGCCGCAGCATTGTGTCATTTCATTGCGGAATTTCATTTCGTGGATCTCATAACCCATCCGCGAGACAACCTCTCTGACGGCCTGCCGGATTTCAGGCTGATAGCGCGCGGGACAGGAATCATGAACAGAAACAAGACCCGTTCCGGAAGAATGTCCTTCCGGAAGCCCATTTTCAGCAAAAATCTCATATACTGTTTTCAATTTGATGCCGCTGTGTTCCCGGAACACCTTGTGGCAATTGATGCACGCAAGGACGACTTCCTGAACTCCAAGGTCCTTGAACTGCTGAATGGTCTTATCGAATATCCGGTTAAAGCGTTCATTATCGCCGGCGTCATGGCTTGGTTTCCCGCAGCAATTCAGGACTATCCCCGTCCCAGGCATTTGTTGCCTGAGATATTCATATGTTTTCATGACTAACCGGGGGGAATAAGATGGAAGAGAGCATCCCGGGAAAAAAACTCTCCGAATGGAAGAACCGTTATCAGAGGGTTTTTTACCAAAGGTAAAGAGCCCGGAGGTGCTGACGGCCTGAGTGTTCCTCATGCCTTTCAGCCGCGGTATTACATAGTCATAAACGAAATCGTTCGGCAAAAGACGGCCTTCCTCATTCCTGAAATACTTTTGCCTGATCTCAAGAAACATGTCTCCGGGGCTGAGTTTCAGGTGGCAAACGCGTTCGCACAGGCCGCAAAGAAAACATGAAAAAGGGATATCGATATTTTCCATAGGGTTCCGCATAAAGCGTTTTGCCAATTCCCTGGGAGAATCGCAATAATGACTCAAAAACATGCATGAGCGCACGCATGCCCCGCAGTTGTCGCAGGACTCCAGGATTTTTTCAGTTGCGCTCATTTGCAACTTCTCGTTCATTTGTAAAACCTCAGAATGGGCGTAATAGCGATAATGATCAGCGCCAGTCCGAAACAGAACCGGCAGAGGTTTTTCCGTGCGGTCCTTATTTTCCAAAAGCGGTTCAATATTTCGTCCGATGGCTGGACCGAAGGCGAAAAAGTTGCAAAAGTCGACTGTATTTCAGGGTCCAGGATCCAGACGCCGTGGCTATTGATAGCGAGTCCGATAACGGCCAGTACAGCCTTTGCCGCGAAGACGTAAGTGGCCAAGGGCGATATCTTTATAAACTGCCCGTGAAACGCATAATGTATAAGGGGGAAAGAAAACCCCGTAAGGACCAGGACAGATATCAGAAAAAAACATATCCTTACCTGATAATGCAGGACCTTTTCCATCACATTGTCAAAGGTATAAATTATGGGGAAGCCGAGCTTCCCCCTTAGCTTGACCCACCTCAACTGATAAAAAGGCGCTGCGACACACAATACCGCTGCTAATATGTGGACCGCTAGATTGGCGGAATAGAGTATCTTTTCCATTCAGGCGCTCACTTACCGCCGCCGAAAAAATTTAATAGACTTTTTTTCACGTTTGGAGGGTCAATGCCTAGATGCTGGCAGATAATCGCTTCAAGCCTCTCCCCGGTAATGTCGCCTGTTACAGCCGTTTCCCCGTTTACGATGATAGATGGGGCTATCGGGAGGCCGGATGCGTAATATTCGTCCGTATGGTAGTCATCAAGCGGTTTGGATATAGTCTCGATATCGATGCCATACTTTTTGCCCAGACCGGGCATCATCTCGATGTAATGTTTTCAGGTCCCCCCGAGAGGTTCGTTGAGATAGAAGATTATTTTGATTTCTTTGCTTTTTTTGCTTTTACCGGCATCCATTTTTCTCCCCCTTTTTGTATAGACAGCGACCCAATTTCACGCCTGAAAACCCCATAAACCATCAAACCGGATTACAAAAATTGCCTTCCCGCCCCTCATTTCATGGAGAGGTTTTGACCTTCTTCGCTCTCACCCCGGGATATTTTCCTTTTTTCGTTATGGGGCAACACGCCGGTGCGGGCAGTTCTTCCGTGTGCTCTTTCCTTAAAACTTCTATGATCTCGGGAATCATGGGGTCTCTCAAAAAATAGCATTTGAGTCTCCCGTCCACAAAAAAGTCGACTAGGTCGTATCTCCTCAAAATGGAAAGGTGATGTGAGACGACGGGCTGGCGCATATCGAATGCGTCCTCAAAATCGCTTACGCATTTTACTCCATGGACCAGCTCAGCCAGAATTTTTAGCCTGCCCGGATGGGCGATGGCTTTAAGGATTTCGATCTTTTTCAAAGAAAAATTCGCTGAATCGTTGTTTTCATCCATGTATCTAAATATATAGATGTTTACATGGATTGTCAAGGGTCAGTGTTACAGCGTCAAGCCGAATGTGCGTAGAGGTGGAATGTGATAGTGTCAATATTTAAAAAATGGCCGGCGCACATCAAAAAAAGGGCAGCGTGGGCAAGATGAAATGACCATTGCCCGGCTGCCCTTGTGGGAGGAGACGCTAGCTTATTTTTTCCTGATGAGAAAAACTATGGCGCCACCCTGCTCGTCCCGGGTCTCGATCATTTCGGAACCCATGTTCTTAACCAGGGCCGGGATGTCCGATTTCGAGCCCGGATCGGTGGCAGTAACCTCAATAACCTGTCCCGGGGTAACCTCACCCAGCGCCTTTTTTGTTTTCACAACCGGCATGGGGCAGTTCAAACCCCTGCAGTCAACTACCTTGTCCGCCATAATGCTGGCCATTTTTTTACTGTCCTCCTTGATTAAAAAATGAATTTTTTATAAGGCTCAATCTACTCCTGTTTTGCAACCTCGTTTACAATGCCCTTGAGCATCCTGTTGACTTCTTCAAGTTTGGCTTTACCGCTATTGTCATTCCACACGGGCCGCTCGTAAGAGATATAAACCGTGTGTTCATCAGCAGGCAGGGTATAGACCGCGATCTTATAGGGACAGAAAGCAATAAAATGAGGGTTTTTCTCCATCATGTCCCTGGACACGACGGCGCTGCAAAATTCCAGAACCTTTGCCCTCAGAAATATTTTTTTGGTTCTGCCCAGCGCCTTGCCCGTGCGGTCAAGCATCCGCTGCACATGGGAAACGCCCGAAACCACAAGTCCGCGGTTTATAAGCGCTGTTTTCAAGTTGTCCCATACGGTGTCGAAATCCCCATGTACAGTGCGTATTACAACCGGACCTCCTTTTTGGGCGCCGGCGAAGGCCGTTTGCGAACACAGGCAGAACGCAAAGAACAGGACCACCACGGTCATGGCCGGGAAAGCGCGTACCAAAGACGTTGTCTTTCGAAGAAAAACCGCGCTCATGCCTCCCTCATTATTCTCCAGGTCATGAATTTGGCCCCGGCAATCGCGCCAGCGAAGATGAAAGACATGGTAAGGAAACTGCCGATGGAAAGCGTGGAGATGCCGCTCAGTCCCTGTCCTATGTTGCACCCCATCGCAAGTACGGCGCCAAAACCCATGAGCAGGCCGCCTATCAGGTTATACTTGAACTGCTGGAGAGGCGGGGCGACCCAGTTGAAAGTGCCGCTTATGAGAGCGGAGATCAAAGAGCCCGCGATGACTCCGAAAACCGTAGCCACCGCAAAATTGATGGTCTCTCCCGTCCAGAGGATTATATACCGGAAGGTCTGTGCGTCGGCAAGCGCGAATGTCAGGCTTTTTGGGCCCCATGCCTGAAGCAGTGTGGGGTCGTCCAGCCCGGAAAAGGAGAACGAGTCCACGTTGGGCACCGCCTTGAATGCCAAGCCGTTTATCCACCAGGCAAGCGCTATTATCAGGCCTATGGACGCGCCCGCCAGCGGCCACTTCAGTGACCTCCATTCAGAATCTTTAGGTGACCGCAGCATGAATATTAGCAGGACGGCCTCTATGATAAGGACAATGACCCATAGCGGCACATTACTGAAGATATTGGGCAGATACTGGCTCTTCATGTTCAGGGTCAATTTGTCCAGGTAATCTACCCTGACCATGGCCGTGATGCCCCACAGAGTGGCGCCGGAAGAAAAAATAAACGCAAGCACGCTTACAAGCCCCCCCAGGTTTCCCTCCCCGGCCCGGACAAGTATTCTGCTGGCGCATCCCCCCGCATACACGATGCCCACTCCGAAAATGAACCCTCCGGCTATATAGCTCAACCACGTGAATGAAGAACTGATATATATGCTGCGCGATATATCCACAATGCCGGCCCTGTAGAGCAGCTGGGTGAGGGGTATGGCAACGAAAAGCGCCATGGCATACGCCCTGGTCTGGGTCAGATCGCGGGTGGTCACCACATTATGGCAGGCAGCGGCAATACAGAATTTGGATCTCTGCACGACCGCCCCCAACAGCCCCCCTAGCAGAAAACCGGAAACCACTACGGCCGCCTGGATCGATTTCTTTATGGCGGTTACCTGACCGTCCGATAATCCCGACGCGTCCATGGAGGCATACCCTTTTATTTTGATGATGTAGTATGCGATCCAGATCACCGCTCCAAGGACCAGCGCGGAACCGAGGACCCTCCTGCCTTTTGACATTTTCTCTATTCCTCCCCGGTCTTCTTCATTTTTAGTGAAAAGCCGCCGCGGGCATGATCGCGGCCTCCGCAAATTCCTTTGCCTTCAATATCATTTTCTTTACCATTTTAATAAGCATTTTCATCTTTTTAATAAGCATTTTCTGTGCCAGAAAATTGATGGATAAACTGAAGGGAATTGGACCTTGATGTTCAAAAGTGTACAACCCTGCGAATTGAGATGTCCTTTTCTGAACATGGTAAGCAAAAAATCAAAAAATAAAAAATGTCTTTTTGGCGGGAACTACAGCAAATTGTATTTCACCATTTTTGTCCGAAGCTGTCTTCTCGTGATCCCAAGGCGGCTTGAGGCCCTTGTCTGGTTCCATTCCTCGGCTTCAAGGGCGCCCAGGATCGCCGCTCTTTCGATCTCAGGGAGTTTCATGTTCTCAAGGCCGGAGATCTTTTCGTTTTCCTGCCCTTTCTGTCCCTCATTCATCAGTATTTTTTTAGGCAGGTCGGACGGCACGATCGTATCGAAGCCGGTCAGCACGACCGCCCTTTCGATGATATTTTGCAGCTGCCTGATATTGCCGGGCCAATCATACGCCATCAGGGCTTCCATGGCCCTGTGGTCGATCCCCTTTATGAATTTCTGGTTTTGCCCGGCATATTTTTTAAGGAAGTATTCGGCCAGAAGCGGTATGTCTTCAGTGCGGTCCTTCAGTCTGGGCATCTGGACAGGGATAACGTTCAGGCGGTAAAAAAGGTCCTCCCTGAACCCGCCGCAGGTTATTTCCTCTTCGAGGTCTCTGTTAGTTGAAGCCACTATCCTGCAATCCGCCCTGACCGGGCTTGTTCCGCCGATACGGTAAAATTCCTTCTCCTGTATGAACCTGAGGAACTTTATCTGCATGGGCGGCGGCATCTCGCCCACTTCGTCCAGGAAAAGCGTACCGTTTGCCGCCAGCTCGGCTTTCCCTATTTCTCTGGATGCCGCACCCGTATAGGAGCCGGCCTCATGGCCGAAAAGCTCGTTTTCCATAAGTTCGCCGGGTATCGCGCCGCAATTTATGGCGACGAACCTGAAATTTTTTCTCCTGGAATCGTTGTGTATCGCACGCGCCACCAACTCCTTGCCTGTACCGGATTCCCCGGTGATGAGCACATGGGAGCGGCTATCGCTTATGATACGGATGGTTTCCAATATCTCCTGTATCGCCGCGCTTTTCCCTATTATCCCGTACTGGTCCTTCTCCTCGCGGGCGATCTCATTTCCGGTCTCCGGCTTTTTATGCAGGAGGCTGTGCTTTACAACCGCAAGCAGATCGCCGGATTCGACCGGCTTAGTAAGATAATTGGCGGCGCCCGCCCTCATGGCTTGAACGGCGTTCTCTATGCTCCCGTAAGCGGTCATTATGATCACCGGCAGGTCCGGCTTCTGTTCCTTTACCCAGTTCAGGAGGTCCAGCCCCGAGCGCCCCGGCAGTCTCATGTCGGAAAGGACAAGATCGATGGCAGGACCGGAAGCGAATTTCGAGACAGCCTCCTCGAAACTTTTCGCGGCCTCCACATTGAAACCTTCCTGCCGTAAAATCTTCCCCAGTAAACGCAGGATGTTTATTTCGTCTTCAACTATCAGGATTTTTTCCATTAAGCTCCCAAAGAATTAAAAAATCATGTTCTCAAGACAGCGTCCGCATCACCGGGGACAGGCAGTTGTATCATGAAATGCGCCCCTTTTTCGCTCCTGATGAGAGTTATTTCCCCGTGATGGGTCAGTATTATTTTATAAGTGGCCGCCAGGCCGAGACCGCTCCCCTCTGTTTTCGTGGTAAAGAACGGCTGGAATATGTTTTTGGCGATCTTTTCGGGCACACCTGGCCCCGTATCCATCACATGCACTTTCAGCTGACCGCCGCCGAGTTCATACTCCACTGTGATCTTGCCGCCTCCTTTCATGGCCTGTATGGCGTTTATGAACAGGTTCATGAACACCTGCTTAAAAAGCGCCGGGTCGCACATGACCTGCGGCAGAGGGCAAGTGGTCCGGTTTTCGACCTTTACGCCAGCCTCTTCCAAGTCTGTTTCCAGTAGTTCAGCCACCCTGTCCACCACCTCATTCAGCAGGCAGGGCACTGGCGAGGGCAAAGGCACCCGCGAGAACCTGAGATACTCATCGGCCATGATCATCATTTCCAGAGACTCGTCCTTTATTATATCAATATAGTCGATCAGCTCGGGCCGGCTTTCCGCCTTTCCCAATTCGGACGCCGCGCCACGGATGGCATAAAGACTGTTGCGCATCTCGTGCGCTATTTGGGCCGACATCTGTCCGACCGCGGCCATGCAGGTAAGCTTTTCCGTTTCCTCTGATATCTTCCTGAATTCCTTCAGATATT
>JAKAEG010000056.1 GCA_021819985.1 Nitrospirota bacterium
ACTAACCCACCGATTTAACTCCTGGCTGTCTGTTTCATTTAGTGTTACAGGCATTGCGCGTCGGGACATGAAGTAGTTTATCATGAAACTGGAAATAACACCAGCTATTTAAAGGACACTACACTAGGTGCGCCTGAGCGGCCTCTTCAAGCGGCAGCACCCGGTCTATTCGCAATTTAAGCCAGCCAGCCCCGAGGGCATCGAGGACGTCCTTTGCCCGGCGAAGGAGGTCTTCGCGAGTGGCTATGAAATTTGCGGAGCTTCCGCCCGAAAGGGATATGGATTTTGGCATCAGAGCATTGGGCGAAACAGGGTCAGCCGGGCCGCTTGAGGCCCCGTATACTACAATATGGCCGCGGATGGCGACTGAATCCATGTCCCCGTGAAATGTGCTTTTCCCAACTCCATCCAGGACGAGGTCCGCGCCGCGTCCGCTTGTAATTCGTTTTGTTTCAGTTGCGAAATCCTGTTTTGTGTACAGGATCACATGGTCCGCGCCGGCCTCTTTGGCTGCCTGCGCTTTTTCCTCAGTCGATACCGTGCCTATAACCATTGCGCCCAGGTGTTTTGCCCATTGTACGAGCAGGCGGCCAACGCCTCCAGCAGCCGCATGTATCAGGACAGTGTCAGCCGGTTTCGGTCTTCGAAATTCATGGATGAGATAATGCGCGGTGATCCCCTGAAGCGGAAATGCCGCCCCTTCTTCGAAAGACATGTTATCCGGAAGAGGGATGAGCCGTTCAGATTCTATAACCGTGTATTCGCTATAGCTGCCCAGGTGGCCGGTGTAGGCAACGCGGTCCCCCGGGCGGACCAGCGTAACATTTTCTCCGATCTCTTCGACTTGGCCTGACGCTTCAAGCCCTGGTATGAACGGGAGGTTTACCGGGTAAGTTCCCCGCCGCTGGTAAATATCGACAAAATTCACTCCGGCTGCATGTATCTTAACTAGGGCCCTTCCGGGGCCCGGTTTTGGCATGGGCGCCGAATCCGTGAATTTGAGCACACCGGATTCGCCGTAGGTCGATATTTTTATCGCTTTCATTTATATTTTTCCTTTAACTGACCTATGGAGTTTTATTATCTTCTGTTTACCAGAAATTACAGCGATTGTAAACGGACCCTAAGATCAGTTCCGGCCCTCGATGTCGCCGATGGCCTCTATCGCAGCCTGGCGCACCATAGGATTTACATCCAGCGAGGTTTTTTGCTTCAGATAAGAAATGGCAAGGTTTCCGCCGATGAGCGAAAGAATATAAACCGTGTCCGCGCGAACGGACGGATTTTCGTTTTCAAGCGCGGCGGCAATGGATGGGACAAGCGCAATGAGGTCGTCCCTGTTTCCCTCAAGAAAGGTCTCCGCCAGCGCTACAGCTCCTATCCTTACCCTTTGCCTTTCATCACCTATGAGAACGGGGACAAGGTCCAGGAGGTTCCTGTCTTTCCTGATCATGTCTATTATGTTTTCAAGAAACCCGGCGTCCATGTGGTCTGCAACCGTTTTATAAAAACCGCCTTTATCCATACAGATATGATACCAGCAAATCAATGCCGTCAGTCTTCGGATTTAGCCATATTCCTTCATAAAAAATTCAAATTTTAGCAATATTTAAATTCAAATCTCCTTGAAATCGGATTATTCTTTGAATATTGTTGTTTCTCGTGACGCCTGTTACAGCCTTCAAGGTACAAAGCTGATTAAATAAATTCGTTCATTGATATAGAGGGGCATCTGGTACTGGCTTAACAATCCACAATGCGGTAATCGGGTAATACAACCCGAAAAACAACTGGATTGGGCCGCCAAAAAAGCAAACGGATCAAGAAGGTAATTGGGAGACTACCTTTCCTTGTCCGGCTTGCAAGTGAAAACACAAACTGGGAAGGAGACTATTTATGAAGGGTTTCAGATTTATCGGATGGGCATTGGCCGCAGCGGCGGTTACAGCGCTTGCCGCCTGCGGTGGCGGCGGCAACGGAAGCACTGGCAGCAGCACTGGTGTCAGCGCCGTTGGGGCCAAGGCCACGAATACAGTCACCGGTACAGTTACCGGCAAGGTGGTAGATATTAATACCGGCTCACCTGTTTCGGGTGTGACCATCAGTGATGGCGGCGCCGGCACCGCAAAAACAGATTCGACCGGATCATACAGCCTTAAGGAAGCCACTGGTAATTACACTTTGAAGGCTACGGCCTCCGGGTATCTTGGCACATGGCAGGTTGCGTCTGTGACTTCCGGTTCTACAACGACTACAAACTGGAGCCTGACAAAATCATACGGCACACAGGCCATTCCCGCCGCGAAAATGAGCTATGTCGTCTTTGCCTGGAATGACCTTGGCATGCATTGCGACCAGGATGATTACTCATATTGCATGATCCTTCCGCCCTACAACACGCTGCACGCGCAGGTGATCCAGCGCGGAGGCGAGGGCGCAAGCGTGGTCACAAGCGGCATAACGGTCAGCTATACTTTTCCCAAAAAGACCAACACGGCCTTGCACACGAATTTCTGGCAGTATGCCGCCCAATACGGGTTTAACAATCTGCCTGTCAATACCGGAATATCAGGTACAAAGCTATCGGGTAACATGTCTGTCGATTCAAAAAACCTTGGATTTGTCGCAACCGGCATACCGCTTAGCCCATATGATGATGACGGCACCTGGGATCCTTATGGGGCCGCAGTGCTCACTGTTAAGAACTCAAGCGGCCAAGTCCTTCAAACAGCTAATGTGGTTGCCCCTGTCTCAACCGAGCTTCTGTGCAGTAACTGTCATGGTTCGACCAACCCTTTCCTGAATATTCTGCAGGACCACGACAAATTAAACGGCACAACATTGGCATCCCAGCAGGCAAACGGAATAGTGCACGCCTGCGCCGAGTGCCATGCCGACAACGCGCTTGGTATGATGGGTAAAACCGGAGTCGAGAACCTTTCACTGGCGATACACAATTTCCACAAGGACAAGATGACATCTGCTTATGCCCAACCGGGAGTGACCCTTCAGACTACTGACTGCTATAACTGTCATCCCGGGCCAAAGACGCAGTGCCTGCGCGGCCAGATGTACAGGGCCGGAAAGTCCTGCCATGACTGCCATGGGGATATGAACACAATGGCAAGCGGGATTTTGGCCGGACGTCAGCCGTGGCTTCAGGAGCCGCAGTGCGGGTCCTGCCATGGGGCTGGCCACGCGGAAAACGCAAACACCCTTTATAGAAACTCGGTTCTCAATAACGCGATCGACGGCGATATGAACGGCAAGATCTATTGCGAGGCATGCCATAACAGCACGCATGCCGAATTCACGTCTTCCAATCCGGCAGACCCCACGATACCAAACAAGTTCCAGGGCGACGGATATTGGATATGGAGCTGCCAGATCTGTCATAGCAGCGAAAGCGGCTCATCGATACATAGCGGAGGCGGTACTTCCTCTACCGATTCCGGAACGTCTACCAGTAGCACCAGCACTGATAGCACTTCCACTACCAGTACTGGCAGCACCGACAGCACGTCGACCAATTATTACATTAGTGGAGATAACTAGGTAAGAGCATAATCGCCAGGCCGAAGGGGGAATTCCCCCTTCGGACCTTTTGTAAGATCAGGAGGTTTTAAAAATTATTATGAGAAAGCTGTTTATGATATCTTTCATGCTTTTTATGAGCATAGCGCTTCTGCCTTTAATAGGCTGCAAAAACGGCGCAAACGCTCCAAGTGAGTTGCTTAACTCTTATTTCGGCGCCGCCGAAAAGCAGAATTATGGCCAGGTGTACGATTGTTATTATGCGGCTTACAAGTCAAAGGTAAACAGGGCGGAGTATATAAAGCGCCGCAAGGAAGACCCGTCAGTTCTGAAAAATTACAAGATACTTTCAGTTGAGCAGAAAGGGAGAGAGGCCAAGGCACAGGTGCTGCTGGCATTTGCTCCTGCAGGGCACGTTAAAGCCAACCCTGTCGACATAAAGGTCGCGGAAAATATGATCAATGAGAACGGGGCCTGGAAAATCAAGGTCTGGTGAAAATATAAATGGAATTTCCGCCGGCTTATTCTTTATAATTTTCCATGAGGTTGCGTTTTCCATTCATGCAGAAAATGCTCTTTTACTGGAGCTATTTTATCCATAAGGCCCTTTTTAATTGGATAGAGGTAAAGAGGCCCAGGGTGGGGATGTTCCTGTATGAACTGCGCTATTCCCTTATGAAGTTCATCGACTATGAGTCACAGATTCCCTCCCCGGCGGCAATTGTGGAAATCGAAACCCGTTTCGGGCGCTTCAGGATAAGGCCTGGCACTTCGGATATGGTCAATACATCTCCGGCTTTCGAGCGAAGGGATGTAAATTATTTGCTTGCTCTTCTGGCCCGTCTTCTTGAGCGTGACATGAATGTCCTTTTCCTCGATATAGGCGCAGACATAGGCACTTTCAGCGTGATCGCGGGAAACCGTTTCAAAAATAACCCCCGGATGCGCATAATGGCATTTGAGCCGTCAACATCAAATTTTTCGCTTCTTAAGGAGAACGTTCGGGATTTAAACGGATTGAAAGCCGAACTCGTCAATACCGCGCTCTGGAGCGAGGACGGACTGGAGATGGATTTCGGATTCAACCCCGGGATGCCCGGCACAAGCGGGTTGATAAAATCGTCGGGCGGCGCCCACGAAAAGGTCATCACACGCAAGCTGGATTCTGTTTTGGAGGACTGCATCCATTCATTTGACGCATTCGTGCTCAAAATGGACGTGGAGGGAGCGGAAGAGGAGATATTGAAGGGAGCGGGCTCGCTCATCGGGTCTGGAAAGGAAATCCATATCCTGATAGAGGATTTCGTAAGACCTGAAATAGTGGACTACCTTGAGAAAACCGGAGCGCGCTTTATCACCAAACTCACCCCTTATAACAGCTTTTGGGAATACAATGGTGTTATCATGCAAAGCGAAACTTTCCGAGAAGAAAAAAGAGTGTTACCGCTGAGAGCAGGGACACCAGCCCCAGTATCCCGTAACTCGTAGTTGGCGTGATATCGGCGTTTAAAAAATTGGCGGCAGGCCCTGAAAGCAGTATCCCCGCGTAGATCGCGAAATTTACGGCGGCAAGCACTGTCCCTCGCGTGGCGTCCGCGGCGCGTACCTGAATGAAACTTTTGCAAGCAACCAGCAGCATGCCTCCGCCCGCGCCCGCGGCGAAAAAGAGGACAAATAAAATATTCATTCTCCACCGGACGGGAAGCAGGGGCACGAACGCTATAAGGCACATCGAGGCCGCCATAAAAGCCATTCCCGGCCAAAGCACCCGGTACCAGCGCGCCCCTCTTGCCAGAATGTTGCTTACAAAACCTCCCGCCCCGAACCCGGTAAGCTCGGCAACGATCATCAGCCCGGTCATGGTTTCTCCGGCATGGAGCTGCCACAGACCAAGCTGGTTTATGATCTGTATCTGGAGCGAGCCCAGGGCGTAAGTTAAAACGTTAACGGCGACCGTAATGGCCATAAGCCTGTCAAGACTTATCGAGTGCAGCGCCTTCAGAGTATCGACCGGGCCCTGCCAGGGGAATTTTTTTTTGCCGTAAGCAGCTGGGAACCGGGGGACGCCAAGGCTTGAGAAAAATCCCGCAACGGTCGTTGCTATCGCGATAAGCATCACAAGCCTTCTGCCGTGCGGCGCGCCGCTCCATAGGCCGCCTTTCCATCCTAGCGTGAATCCCGCTCCGGCCACTCCCGCCAAAATGGCGCAAAGCACTAACACGGTCATTATCGCGTTTGCCTTGGTTACGATATCTTCGGGGAAAAGCTCGGGTATAAACCCGTTCATTGCGGGGCTGGATATGACGCTTTGTGTGGCCATCAGGCTTGCCATAATGAAGATGAGAGTCCAGTTGCCGGTATACAGGCCGTAAGCCCCAATGGACATTGCGAAAACTTCGAAGAGTTTTACTCCTATTATGACGCGCCCCTTGGGAAACCGGTCCGCAAGCCAGCCTGCGGGGGCCGCGAAAAGCAGGAAGGGGAGGGTAAACACCATTGTCCCGTATCCCTGAAGATATCCCTTGCCAGCCTCTATGGCAACGAGCATTGCCGCTTCCTTAAAAAAATTCTCGTTGAATGAACCAAGAGAGCTTGTCGCCACCATGGCTATGAACCTGGGCCATGGGGTCCTGCCGCCTCCCGTTTTTTGATTAGCGCTCATCCGCCAGGACCCGCAGGGAAATAATCATGTCATTCCCGGAAAAAAGTTCGAATGAGACCAAAAGCAGGAAAAAAACTTGTTCAATGGGATTTTTGAGACTGCCAGTAAAAAAAAACCGTGCATGGCACGGGTAACGCGGTCAGGGTGCATTTTATGATTTTATCAATTTTTTCCATTTCGGGAAGAGGAATTATAACCCGGCTCTATTTTTTAGAATCTTGATTTTTTTGACAACTTGAATATTTATCTCATATAATTTCATTGCTTTGAGTTCAAGGACCGAATTATTAAAGACCTGTATAGCTATCGAAAATACCATTAGCGAGATCTATGATTTTTTCGCGGGTAAATTTCCCCAGGAGCAGGCGTTCTGGAAGGGGATGGCCTCGGAAGAGAAGATTCATGCCAGGCAGTTCGTGGTCGCAAGCAGCCTGAAAGGTCCTAAGGCGTTGCCCTCCTCCAATGAGCTTTCAAAAAAGGTGCTTGAGTCCGTATGGAAGACCAAAAAAGAGGTCCTTGAGAATACCGGCCTCAGTCTTGAAGACGCCTTCAGTATCGCGGTTTCACTTGAAGAATCGACTGTAGAGAGCTTTCTTCAGCGCATGACAGCCGAAGAAACGGATATTGAATTGAAGAGGTTCTTTGAGGCTCTTATTATCGAAGGAACGCATCACGCAAAACTGCTCAAAAAACGTTTTTCGGGAATTAGCCAGGACCATTAACAAACCGGATTTCTCTTTATCCCTGTTCCCTGATATCCTTTAATCGGAAGTGGAAAAAGTGAATGCCCATAAAGAAAATCCAAGGCTTTATGAAATAAACACGGCCCCATGGCTTTCAGAGATTGCGGAAAGGTATGGTAAGCGGTTTACTATTGGGGCCGTCCCAGGTGCGGAATGGGATGCACTGCAACAATATGGGTTCGATTACGTATGGCTCATGGGAATATGGAAAAGAAGCAAGGAGGGTACGCGGATATTCAGGCAAAGCCCTGAATGGCCGCCTTTTAAAGAATATCTGGATACGATTCTCCCCGGATGGAAAGATGATGACGTCATTGGATCTGCCTATTCCATCGCTGCATACGAACCAGACCCTAGCGTAGGCACTTGGGAGGATATCACAAAAGCAAGGGCCGAGCTTCATAAGCGTGGGATGGGACTCATACTCGATTTCGTCCCGAACCACACCGCACCTGATCACCCATGGGTTTCCGAGCACCCGGATTATTATTTTATGGCGGACCGGTCCGCCTTCGAACAAAACCCGTCATTATATTCACAAATAAAAAGTGGAGATAAAACCCTGTACATAGCACGGGGGAAAGACCCGAATTTCCCTCCCTGGTCGGACACGGCCCAGCTTGATTATTTCAATCCCGCTTTGCGTAAAGCCTTGGTTTCAGAAATCAAAAAGATAGCCGGATACTGTGACGGGCTCAGGTGTGATATGGCTATGCTCGTGCTCAACGACATTTTTGCCCGGAACTGGGAAGGCCTGGCAAAAACAAAAAATAAGGAAGCCGTTCAGGAAAAGCCCGAAGTGGAATTCTGGCAGCAGGCGAGGGCCGCCGTCCCCGGTTCGATTTTGATGGCGGAGGCTTACTGGGACACCGAATGGAGACTAATGGAGATGGGCTTTGATTACATGTATGATAAGATTCTCTATGACAGGCTCAGATATTCAGCCGCGCACGATATCAGGCTCCATCTCCAGGCAGATGTTGGCTACCAGAAGAAAATGGTCCGCTTCATGGAAAATCACGATGAGCCGCGAAGCGCGGAGGCCTTTGGCCCTGATAGACTCCGCGCCGCAGCCACTCTTTTTTCCACTCTGCCGGGGATGAAACTCTATTATCATGGGCAACTGGAAGGGAAAAAGATAAAGCTCCCTGTTCAGCTTGCCCGGACGAGGGCAGAGAATCCTGAAAAAGAGTTGCAGGCCTTTTATGAGAGACTGCTTTCAATTACGAGTCAGGACTCCTTCCACGCCGGACAGTGGATGTTAAAGGCAGTTTTTCCATTTGCAGACGGCAGCGATCAGAACCTCATCGCGTATACCTGGAAGTCTGCTTCGCGGCTAAAACTGGTTGTGATTAATTTTGACGGCAGTATATCGCAAGGCAGGGTTCCCTTGAAGGAAGAAATTGACAGCGGCAAAGACTATCTCCTCATTGATGAATTGAACGGCCGTGAATATGAGCGCAAGGGAGCGGATATGGCTGACAGCGGATTACATGTGATACTTAATGGTTATCAGGCCCATATTTTCGATATAATTTCCGCCCGGTAGATAATCCGCAGGAAGGGGGAAAAACCCCCTCCCTATGAACATCCATAAAGCTGAAAAGATTCTTGCCCTTCTCCACGCTGCCTAATTTTTTAAAAATTTGTATTGCAAAAAAAAGACTTCCGGTATAATTCTTTTAAATTGAGACGTGAACAAAAAAGGCGATCTGGCAAAGGAAAGGATCATCGAGCAGCCGCCTCATCAACCCAAAAGGGATATCAGGGGAAAAAAACATGACCACAACGAATGTGACGCCTAAAACACATTTTTTTGCATTAAAGGAACTGCCGGCGTGGAAGACGCTCGAAGAGCATTATCAGAAGATCCGTAATCTGCACATGCGGTCCCTTTTTACAGAAGACCCTCAGCGCGGAGAGCGCCTGTCGGCTGAAGGGGCGGGTATTTACCTCGACTACTCGAAAAACCGCATTACGGATGAGACAATTCAACTCCTTGTCAAGCTTGCAGGGGAATGCGGCTTCCGTGAGAGGATCGATTCGCTGTTCCTGGGCAAAAAGATCAACGTCACGGAGGTCCGGGCCGTTCTTCATATCGCTTTGCGTGCGCCCAAGGGCGAGAAAATTATCGTCGATGGTCTTGATGTGGCGCCGGAGGTGCATGCCGTTTTGGACAGGATGGCTGTATTCGCGGAGCAGGTCAGGAGCGGCCAATGGCGCGGGTACAGCGGACATCCCATCAGGAACGTAATTAATATTGGAATCGGCGGCTCTGACCTTGGCCCGGTCATGGCTTATGAAGCGCTGAAACATTACAGCAAGAGAGACATGACTTTTCGCTTTGTCTCTAATGTGGACGGCACGGACTTCGAGGAGGCAACACGAGACCTTAATCCTGAAGAAACGCTGTTCATTATTTCCTCGAAGACCTTCACCACCATCGAAACGATGACCAACGCTCATACCGCGCGCGAATGGACACTCAAAGCGCTGCACCATAAAGAGTCTATAGCCAGGCATTTCGTTTCCGTCTCTACCAATGCCCAGGAGGTATCGAAGTTTGGTATCGATACGGCAAACATGTTCGGGTTCTGGGACTGGGTAGGCGGCCGTTACTCGATGGACTCCGCAATCGGCCTATCGACCATGATAGCCATCGGACCTGATAACTTCCACTCGATGCTCTCAGGTTTCCATGAGATGGACGAACATTTTCGAACCGCCCCGTTCGAGAAAAACCTGCCGGTGCTCCTGGGGCTCATCTCGCTCTGGTACAACAACTTCTTTGGCGCGCAGACAGTGGCTGTCCTGCCTTATAATCAGTACCTGAAGCGATTCCCCGCCTATCTTCAGCAGTTGACCATGGAGAGCAACGGAAAGCACGTCACGCTTGACGGCGTGAACGTGGATTACGATACGGGACCAGTTTACTGGGGGGAGCCCGGCACCAACGGCCAGCACTCTTTTTATCAGCTTATTCACCAGGGGACAAGATTGATCCCCTGCGATTTCATCGGTTTCTGCCAGACGTTGAATCCTATCGGCTCTCATCACGATCTGCTGATGGCCAACCTGTTTGCGCAGACCGAGGCGCTGGCCTTCGGCAAGACGGAGGATGAGGTCAGGGCAGAGGGGACACCGGACTGGCTTGTGCCGCACCGCGTCTTTGAGGGCAATCGCCCGTCAAACACAATACTTGCCGAACGGCTCACGCCGGAGACACTGGGCAAACTGGTTGCGCTTTATGAACATAGTGTCTTTACGCAGGGGGCGATCTGGCGGATCGACTCATTCGATCAATGGGGGGTAGAGCTGGGGAAGATGCTTGCAAAGCGGATAATCCCCGAACTGGAAAGCGGCACTGAACCGCAGCTCAAACATGACAGTTCAACCAATGCGCTTATCCGGCGCTACCGAAGATTGAAAAGCTGAGGACTAAAAAATAAAAGAATTACCGGCGGGACAAATTAGAGGAGAGATACCATGAGAAGAAAAAGGTTGAGCAGCCCGATTTACTCGATATTGCCCGCCGACATGGAGGGGTTCGATTCCCTTGCAGAGATGGCGCTGGACATGCACTGGTATTGGAACCATTCCGCCGATGAAATATGGAGGGAACTCGATCCGGCGCTTTGGGAGTTGACCTATAACCCCTGGGTCGTACTTCAGTCGATTTCGCGCGTACGGCTCAGCCGCGCATTGGCTGATACCTCTTTCAGAAAAAAAGTGGATGACCTTCTGTCCGCCAGATATAAAGCCGCCCAATCGCCTGCATGGTTTCAGCAAAGCCATCCCAAGGCGCCGCTGACCGCCATCGCTTATTTCAGTATGGAATTCATGTTGAGCGAGGCCCTGCCGATCTATTCTGGCGGACTCGGTAATGTGGCCGGAGATCAGCTCAAGGCGGCAAGTGATCTGGGAGTGCCGGTCATAGGCGTGGGACTGCTCTATCAACAGGGCTATTTCCGCCAGGAGATAGACAAAGACGGAGCGCAGCAGGCCTTTTTCCCCTACAATGATCCCGGCCAGTTGCCAATTACGCCTGTAAGGCAGACAAATGGGGAGTGGCTCAGGCTGAAGCTCGAATTGCCGGGATACGCTCTCTGGTTAAGGGCCTGGCAGGTCCAGGTCGGCAGGGTGAAGCTATACCTGCTGGACAGTAATGACCCGGTAAACTTCCCGACTCGCAGGGGGGTAACGAGCGAGCTGTATGGAGGCGGGCGGGAGCTTCGCCTTAATCAGGAGATAGTGCTGGGTGTTGGCGGGTGGCGCCTCCTCAGGGCCTTGGGTATTAATCCCGAAGTCTGCCATCTGAATGAAGGGCACGCCGCATTTGCCATTTTGGAGCGTGCCCGGACTTTCATGGAGGAGACTGGACAGCCCTTCGAAGCCGCGCTGACAGCGACGCGCGCGGGTAACCTCTTTACTACCCACACGGCGGTTGGGGCCGGTTTTGACCGCTTTGAACCCTGGCTGATTGAAAATTGTTTTGGTTCGTATGCCGAGGACGAGCTTGGTATCTCTACCAAAGATCTGCTTGCATTGGGCCGCCAGAATCCCGAAGATTCTACCGAACCTTTCAATATGGCGTACCTGGCAATCCGGGGAAGCGGGGCGGTCAACGGCGTGAGCCGCCTGCACGGAGAGGTTAGCCGTCGTCTCTTTGAGCCTCTTTTCCCCCGGTGGCCGCAGATCGAAGTGCCGGTGGGACACGTTACGAACGGCGTCCATATGGCAAGCTGGGATTCGGAAGAGGCGGACGCTCTGTGGACAGACGCATGCGGAAAAGACCGTTGGAGGGGGAAACTGGAAATGATGGAAGCTGATATGCGCAGGCTTCCTGATTCCAGACTCTGGGAGTGCCGCGCTGCCGCCCGTGAAGCTCTGGTCGAATATGTGCGCGGACGCTACTCCAGGCAGTTGGAAGCCGTGGGCGCATCGTCTGAAATGGTTGCGGACGCGAAACATATTTTTGATCCTAATGCGCTCACATTAGGTTTTGCGCGCCGTTTTGCCACCTATAAAAGGCCGAACCTGCTTCTGCATAGCCATGAGAGGCTTATGCGTATCCTTACAGATCGCGAGCGCCCGGTGCAACTTATAATCGCCGGAAAGGCCCATCCGGCGGATATGGCGGGACAGGCTTTGATCCGGGAATGGACGCAATTCATCCGGGAAAACGGGTTGCGAAAACATGTTGTATTTTTGAGCGATTACGACATGCTTCTAACTGGAGAGCTGGCGCAGGGAGTGGATGTCTGGATCAATACGCCCAGGCGGCCGTGGGAAGCCTGCGGGACAAGCGGAATGAAGGTGCTGGTTAACGGAGGCCTCAATATTTCCGAGTTGGACGGCTGGTGGGCCGAAGCCTATTCGCCTGAGGTGGGATGGGCGCTGGGTGACGGCAAGGAACACGGCGATGATCCTGCCTGGGATTC
>JAKAEG010000364.1 GCA_021819985.1 Nitrospirota bacterium
GGGTGAGCGCGTATTATCACGATATTGGCAAGATAAAGATGCCGGAATACTTCGTCGAGAACCAGGGGGGCGCGGCGAACAAGCATGAGCGCCTCACGCCGCATATGAGCAGCATGATCCTCATTTCCCACGTAAAAGAGGGGATGGAGCTTGCCAGGCAATACAAACTGCCCGAAACGGTGGTGGACATCATTCAGCAGCACCATGGAAACAGCACCATCAGCTATTTTTACCAGAAGGCCAAGGAAAAGACCGAGGACCTCGATGAGGACCAGTACAAATATCCGGGCCCGCGGCCGCAGACCAAGGTTGCCGCCCTCGTGATGGTGGCCGACGCCGTGGAGGCGGCCTCCAGGGTGCTTGGAGACCCTACGCCCGCCCGCATCTCGAACCTCGTGGGCAGGATAATAAACCACATATTCCTGGAAGGGCAGCTTGATAACTGCGAGCTGACGCTGAAAGACATCCAGAAGATAAAGCAGCGCTTTATCTACATTCTGAACGGGATATTGCACAAGAGGATAGACTATCCCGGGTTCGATTTTGACAGGGAGGCGAAGGGCGGCATTGGCGGTACAACTGGTCAATCATCAAAAGCGGATACGGCTAAGCAGCAGGCGGATAAAGAGAGATTCCCTAGAGCTGCTTCGATGGGCTGGTCTCAAAAAAGCTGAACTGGGGATAACCTTTTCAGGCGCAGGCCGCATGAAAACCCTGAACCGCTCCTTTCGGGGCAAGGACAAGCCGACCGACGTCCTGTCGTTCCCTTTTCATGAGCAAGATGAGCTGAAGCGCCCGGACCTTTACCGCTCCGGAATACAGGGTGAAAAGATCCCTTTTATCCTGGGAGAGATCGTGATCTGCCCGGAGGTGGCGGCAAAAAACGCGGCGCTTTACGGGGCGTCCATAATGGAAGAGATGCGCCGGTTGCTGGTGCACGGCTTTTTGCACCTTCTGGGCTATGACCACGAAAAAGGCGAGGCCCTGGCCCGCAGGATGAGAACAAAAGAGAGGCAACTTATAAATGCCCTTGAACGCATGGATTAGGAGCGCCGGTTTTGCCATAGAGGGCATACTGCATGCCGCGAAGACCCAAAGACACCTGCGCTACCATTTTTATGCGGCTTTTATCGTCCTTTTTACCAGTTTCGTCCTGGGCGTAAGCAGGGTCGAGTTCCTCATAATTGCGGTTTCGATAATCCTGGTGCTTGCCGCCGAGATGTTCAATACCGCCGTGGAGGCCACTGTGGATATCCTCTGCCCGCAGCCCAGCGAAAAGGCCCGCATAGCCAAGGACATCGCGGCCGGCTCGGTGCTTGTTACATCCTGCGGAGTGGCCGTTACCGGCATGATCATCCTTTATCCGTACATGGGACGGCTGTTTGAAAAGGGCTTTCAGGTGGCCAGGCACTCCGGGGATGATATAGCGCTCATGGCGCTCGTATTCGTGCTCATATCCGTGGTGCTGCTTAAAGCCAAATTCGGCAAAGGGCATCCCCTTGCGGGAGGCATGCCAAGCGGCCATGCCGCCCTGGCCTTTTCCGTATGGGTGTCAATAACTTATCTCACCGGCAATTTCCTGGTATCGGTCCTTACGTTTGTCCTTGCCTTCGCTGTGTCCAGGAGCCGAGTGAAAAAGAGGATACATGAGTCTTTCGAGGTCTTGGCGGGCGGGGCGCTCGGCTCGGCCGTGACGTTTTTCTTCTTCAAGCTTTTCTCATAACGTGCGATTTTCATTTTAGCGGAGGGTCTTTGCCTTTTTTGGAAGAAAAAAGCGGCGAACTCGTAGAAAGGTTCCTTAAGCACATGGAGCTTGAAAAGGGCGCCTCTGTCCATACCCTGAAGGCATACAGGACGGACCTCTTGCTTTTTTTCAGCGAATGGAAGATAAAACCCGAGGCGGTGGAGCTTTCGGATGTCCGGGCCTTCACAGCCTTTCTTATTAACAAGGGGCTTAAAAAAAGCTCGGTGGGGAGGATGCTTTCCACGCTCCGGTCCTTTTTTAGATTTCTGAACAGGGAAGGCTACATGGAAGCGAACCCGGCGCGGCTCATGCGCGCCCCGAAACCGGAAAAAAAGCTCCCGAAATTCCTGACCGTGGACGAGGCGTTCAGCCTGATGGAGGCCCCCGAGACGGCTGGTTTCAGAGCCTTGAGAGACAGGGCGCTGCTTGAGCTTCTGTACTCAAGCGGACTTCGGGTGGGGGAGATTTCCGCCCTCGATATGGACGACCTCAGCCTTAAAGAGGGGATGTGCAAGGTCAGGGGAAAGGGGAAAAAGGAAAGACTTGTCCCGGTGGGAGGAAAAGCGGTATCCGCGCTCCGCGCATACATACTGGAGAGGTTCCTGCTGAAGAGGTCTTTAAACAAGCAGGGATTTTTAAAAAAGGGTGGGGAAAAAGCATCAGAGGATAAGGGTAAAACATCGACTGATGAAGACGCGTTGTTTATAAACCGGTCCGGGCGGAGACTGACGGACAGGACAATCAGGCGGGTGGTCGTTGGATGCGCCGGAAAGGCGCTGTCAGGCAGAAGGGCCACCCCCCATACATTAAGGCACACGTTTGCCTCTCATCTTTTGCAGGCCGGGGCCGACCTGAGGGTAATACAGGAACTCCTGGGCCATTCCAGCCTTTCCACTACGCAGAAATACACCCATCTGGATATCGCGC
>JAKAEG010000057.1 GCA_021819985.1 Nitrospirota bacterium
GGAAAGGCACCTGTGTAACCATCAGGGTTCCCCTTACGCTTGCCATAATTGATGGTCTTTTGGTCAAGATCGCAGATGATCATTTCGTAATACCTCTTTCAATAGTGGAAGAGTGCGTTGAACTGACACGGTCCGAAACGGTTGGCACAAATAGCAGACACATTGCGAATGTGCGGGGAGAGATAATCCCGTACATAGATTTAAGGGATATCTTCGGAATTGGCGGTACCCCGCCCGAAATAGAACAGATAGTCATAACCCAAACAGATGGCAGGAAGGTGGGCTTCCTCGTGGACAGCGTGGTCGGGGAGACCCAGACGGTTATAAAGGCTTTGGGTAGCACTTTTAAAAAAGTAGACTGGATCTCGGGGGCAACGATCCTGGGAGACGGCACAGTCGCCCTTATAATTGCCGCCTCTCACATAATGAAATTGTGGGAAGAGCAAGGAGCTCAGAGGACCGCCTGTAAGGCGGAATAGATTTTATAAGACAGAGGGGGTAAAATTAATGTTTTTAGCTGACATTAAGATAGGAAAGCGTCTTAGCATGGGGTTTGGATTGATTCTTCTGTTTCTAGCTGGGGTGGTCATACTCGGAATCCACGGTGTAAGCAGAATAGATTCAAATTTACAGCACATGGAGGATATTAATTATCAAAAGGTTAAATTGGTCAGCGATGCTTCTGAAAAAGCCGATAAAATGTTCGAACATACGGCAAATATTGTCATACTGAAAGACAAAAATGCTCAGCTGCAGGAAAAAAACCAGTTAGAAGGCGAAAGAAGGGCTTATCGGGATGACATGGAAAAATTCTCCAGCCTTGACAGCGGCAAAGGAAAAGAAATAGTGTCCGATCTCGATACCCTTATGCCAGGTGAGAAAGACACCAATGATAAAGTCATCGATTCGGCCGTAGCAGGAAACGGTCAGGACGCAATGGCGCTTTACAGCGAAAAGTCTATCCCGCTTATCTCACAGATAAATGGAGACCTCAAGACCCTTATAAATCGCGAAGAAAAGGAGATGCATGCAAAGCGATTGGAGTCGGATGCGCTATATTCCAGTATCCTTTGGCTTCTGATTTTAATCGGTATTTTGGCTGTTGCTATAGGAATCACGATTTCTTTATTCATTACCCGCAGCATAGTAAATCCCATAACTGAAGGGGTTAATGCGGCTAACAGGCTTGCAGAAGGCGATTTAGCCTTCAATATCGAGGCAAACAGAAAGGATGAGGCGGGCCAACTACTTCTTGCGATGAAAACGATGATTGATAAGTTGAGAGATACAGTATCCGAGGTGAAGTCAGCCGCGGAGAACGTTGCGGCCGGAAGTCAGCAGCTTTCAAGTGGTTCGCAGCAGCTTTCCCAGGGGGCCACGGAGCAGGCAGCAGCGGCAGAGGAGGCCTCATCCTCCATGAACGAAATGGCCTCCACCATTACGCAGAACGCCGACAATGCACAGCAGACCGGAAGTATCGCCTCAAAATCTTCTGTTGATGCAACAGAGTCGGGTTCGGCTGTATCTGAGACTGTAAAAGCGATGAAAGACATTTCTGAAAAAATAACGATAATAGAGGAAATAGCCAGACAGACAAATCTTCTTGCCCTAAATGCTGCAATTGAAGCGGCAAGGGCAGGAGAGCACGGTAAAGGGTTTGCCGTAGTTGCCTCGGAAGTGAGAAAGCTCGCTGAACGGAGCCAGACGGCTGCGGCTGAAATAAGCGGCCTTTCCAAAGGCAGTGTCGAGGTGGCCGAAAAGGCCGGCCGGATGCTTGCCAAACTTGTTCCTGATATACAAAAAACGGCCGAACTTGTACTTGAGATAAGCGCTGCAAGCAAGGAACAGAATATAGGAGCACAGCAGGTAAATCAGGCTATTCAGCAGCTTGACCAGGTCATACAGCAGAACGCCGGAGCCTCAGAAGAGATGGCCTCCACGGCTGAAGAGCTTTCTTCCCAGGCGGAACACCTGCAGAGCACGATGGCTTTTTTCAGGGTGGGCTTTGATCATATGCAAGCTGCAAACAAGATAACCACTCATATAAAAGCACGTGCAAAGGTTGCTCATATGGCTAAGGATCATGCAACGGCTTTGACTCATCATAAAGATCATCACCTTAAAATAGCTGTTGGGCATGAAGTTGATCAACACAAAGGTAACGGGTATCAGGCAAAGAATATTTTAAGGTCGTCTGGGGTGGAGCTTGATATGGGCAATAACCACGAGGAAGCAGACGATACCGAATTCGAGCGCTACTAGACAGGAGGGTAAAATGAGCGTTCCAGGCATAACACATACATCGCAGTATCTGACATTCAGGCTTGGCGATGAGGTCTTTGCCCTAGATATCATACAGGTGCGAGAGGTTCTCGATTATACGACGCTTACCAAAGTTCCGTGCACCCCTGACTTCATGTGCGGGGTCATAAACCTGAGGGGAAGCGTAGTGCCAGTCGTAGATATGCGGCTTAAGTTCGGGATGCCCAAAACAGAGAAGACAGTAAGCACCTGCATAATAATAGTAGAAATCAAAACCGGTGACGAGCATATTATTATAGGTGCTCTAGCAGATTCGGTGCAGGAAGTGATCGATCTTGATCCGGGAGGCATAGAGCCTCCGCCCAGGATAGGAAACGGGCTTAAGGTGGACTTTATAAAAGGAATGGGAAAACGTAATGAAAAATTCCTCATCATTTTGGACATAGACAGAGCTTTCTCGGATAAAGAACTTTCGGAGATGGAAACTGACTTCGGGATAGGAATCCCTAGTGGTGGAGCGGAAGAGTCGGGCAATAAGAAAGCAGTCCACGGAGACCTTGCCGGGCAATAGAGAGTCATGACCTGCCCAAGCAGTGAATAATGGACTTCGAGGTGTTTAAAAAATAATGGGAATGAGGCAAAGCGAGGGCATAAAACTGCCCTCGCTTTCAGCAATTGATTTTGAGAGACTAAGTGAGTTTGTCCATGCCAATACAGGAATAAAGATAACTGGCGGGAAAAAATCCCTTTTCGAATCCCGCCTGCAAAAAAGGCTTAGACACCTGGGTATGAAGGATTTCGGTGAGTATTGCCGGTTTTTATTTAGTGGCGATGGCATTGAAACCGAGCTTAACCATTTGATAGATGAGGTTACCACACACAAGACCGATTTTTTCCGGGAACCAGATCATTTTGATTATTTGACTAATTTCGCGCTACCCGAACTTTTGAAAGATCCTGGCAAAGACAAGTTTGCCGTATGGAGCGCGGCATGCTCCACAGGTGAAGAGCCTTACACGCTAGCCATGATCCTTAGCGATTTCTTTGCGTCGGAGTATTTTAAAAGTTTCTCTATTCTCGCAACCGATATCTCAGCCGGAACTGTTCAGCGGGCAAAAAATGCGATATACAGGGAAGATCAAATTGCACCTATACCGGTACATTTAAGAAAAAAATACCTTTTAAGGAGCAAAAACAGATCAAAAAGGCTTGTCCGCATAGTGCCAGAACTAAGATCCGTGGTCCGCTTCAGCCCTTTTAATTTGATCGATGGTGATTTTGGACAGATAGAGCAATCAGACATTATCTTCTGCAGAAATGTGATCATCTACTTCGACAGGGAAATTCAGAAAAAATTGTTGCAGCGCATATATCATAATCTTGCTCCGGGAGGTTATCTGTTCATGGGCCATTCGGAGGCGATACATGGGTTTGGCTTGTCGCTTGTCAAGGTTGGCCCCTCTGTTTATAGAAGAACAACCTGAAATGCCAGAGGCTGGGATTCCAAATGTATATTTGAAGGCGGGAGAATATTTCATGTCATGTGATCCTGCGCGAGTGATAACGGTTCTGGGTTCATGCGTGTCTGTCACTATGTTCAATGAACGACTTGGAATCGGAGCTATCTGCCATGCGCTACTTCCGAGGAATAACGGGAACGGAGATGATTTTAAGTATGTTGATTCGTCCATCAGGCAAATGATCAGAGCATTCGAAAAGCTTAAAGTAGATCGCCATGAAATAGAGGTGAAGCTCTTTGGCGGTGGGGACATGTTCAGGATGCAGATTGCCCGACCCTTCTTTATTTCCGTAGGTGAGCAGAATGTGAAGATGGCGCTAAAGACTATTGAGAAAGAAAAATTGAAACTTATGGCATCGGATGTGGGGGGACATTTGGGGCGAAAGCTTTACTATTATACCCACACAAATGCTGTGTTTATTAAGCGGCTTAAAAAATAAGAGGCCCATTTTTTGACTGGTAGTTATAGAGAGTGAGAAGGGGAACAGCATTGAAGAAAAAGATAAAAGTCCTGATTGTGGACGACTCAGCTGTAGTACGACAGACATTGAGTGAGATATTGTCATCGGACCCCGGCATAGAAATCATGGGCACGGCACCCGATCCTTTCATAGCTGCTTCAAAGATGAAGGAGGAAGTCCCCGATGTCCTTACACTGGATGTAGAGATGCCCCGGATGGACGGTATAACCTTCCTTCAAAAAATAATGAGCCAGAATCCCATGCCCGTGGTCATATGCTCTAGTATTACAGCCGTACATTCTGGAACGGCGCTGAAGGCGATTGAAAACGGCGCTGTGGAAATTATTCACAAACCCAGCCTTGGAGCAAAAAAGTTCTTCGAGGAATCGAAAATACATCTCATAGATGTAATCAAGGCAGCGTCTGTAGCTCGGATCAATCGCTTAGAGAGCAGAGATTTTTACAAGCCCCAACCTAAACTCACTGCGGACGCTGTCCTGAGCAAGCCGGGAAAAGAACTCTCCATGGTGAAGACAACAGAGAAGGTTATTGCAATCGGGGCCTCAACTGGCGGCACTGAGGCGTTGAGAGTGCTTCTTGAAGCAATGCCGATGGACTGCCCGGGACTGGCCATAGTGCAGCACATGCCGGAGCATTTTACAGCGGCTTTCGCCAGAAGGCTGGACGGCCTTTGCGCGATAAAGGTAAAGGAGGCCAATGACGGGGATGCTATATTGAGAGGCCGCGCCCTGATCGCACCTGGCGGCAGACATATGCTGATCAAAAGAAGTGGGGCGCGTTACTACGTGGAGATAAAGGACGGTCCTCTGGTCAGCCGGCATCGCCCCTCGGTGGATGTACTTTTCCGATCTGCGGCCAGATACGCTGGCAGCAATGCAATCGGCGTCATAATGACCGGAATGGGTGATGACGGGGCGAAGGGACTGATGGAGATGAAAGAGGCTGGTGCAGGTACAATAGCCCAGGATGAGGAATCCTCGATAGTATTTGGTATGCCAAAAGAAGCCATTAAATTAGGAGCGGTGGACAAGGTGCTTCCGCTTTGGTCAATAGCGGAAAATCTGATAGTTATTTGAATAGTAAACTACCGCCGAATTAGTTTACTTGTAAATTTAAGAAATCTAATAATTGGAACGATAGAAAAAGTGAGATTAATTACATTAAAAGTAAAGTGGCTATACTTTTTTTAATTTAAATTTTCCTGTGCTTGGTGGGTCAAAAAAGAATCTTTACGAATGAGCTTTCACGGAATTTAATACCGGTGCAAAGATTACGAGAGAGGCGATAATGAAAATTAGTAGTCTTAAAATTGTTGTTGCTGTCCTTCTGATTTTTTCCCTAATATGTATGTCGTCGGTCTTCTGGAATTTAAATATTACGACCTTAAAGACAGTTCAGGTTGTCCTATTCATATTTGAATTCATCATCCTGGCGGGGCTCTGGCTGATGAACAAACGAAAAATTATCGCCCCGCTTCAGAAGCTCGCAGAGGCCGCTGAAGAGGTTTCAAAAGGGAATTTGCAAATAGATGTTGCGGCTGGTTCAGAAGGTGATGAGATAAATACCGTTGCCCATGCAATGAACAAGATGGTTGTCTCGTTCAGCGAAATTATAAGCAGCATCATTGTGTCAGCCAACAATGTGATATCTGCTGTCGATGTTTTAAGAACGAGGGCGGAAAAAACTGCCAAGGGGGCAAAAAATCAATCTTCACAGGCATATCAGATATCGACCGCCGCTGAGGAAATGAGCCAGACTATAACAGATATAGCAAAGAATGCTTCAACTGCGACAGAGAAATCGGAAGAGGCGATGAAAACTGCCAATGATGGCAACGAGATTGCCGCTGGGGCCGTGGATACTGTAAACAGGGTCTATAATTCGACCGTGGAGCTTGCGGCAATGGTGGAGAAATTGAACAGAAGGGCCACTGAAATAGGTGACATAGTGACAGTTATCAAAGACATCGCCGATCAGACAAACCTTCTGGCCCTTAATGCCGCTATCGAGGCAGCAAGAGCGGGAGAACAGGGACGCGGCTTTGCTGTCGTTGCCGACGAGGTAAGGAAACTTGCCGAAAAAACCATAAAGGCGACCGCCGAGGTATCGGAAAAAATAGGTGTTATACAGGCGGAATCGGCACAGACGGAGCAAAGCATGGCCGAAGCCTCCGCAGAGGTTACGCAGGCAACTGAATACATAAAGAAAGTGGGCGGTTCACTGAATCATATCGTAATGGATGTTCAGGAGGTAAAGGATCAGATAACCAATATAGCCACCGCCGTTGAAGAGCAATCATCGGCCTCCGAGGAAGTTGCCAAGAGTATTGAAGCAACATCTGCCATATCAAAGGAAACGGAGAAAATGGCTGAAGACGTTATGCATGAGGTGAACGCTCTGACAAAAATCGTTGAGAATCTTAGAAATTCGACGGCGGAGTTTAAAACAAAAGGGAACGAATTAATTATACTCGACATTGCAAAAACAGACCACAGAGTATTTACAGGTAAAATAGCGTCCTGTCTGAAAGGAGATTTGACCCTTGATCCATCTCAGTTGCCCGACCATCATAATTGCAGGTTCGGCAAATGGTATTTTGGCGAGGGAATGGAGGCGTGCGGAAATTTGAAGAGTTTTAAATTGATAGATGAGCCACATGCAATGATACACGCTTTGGCAAAGGATGCCGTCAAGGTATTTAATGCGGGTGATGTGTCAAGGGCGAATGGTATTTACACGGAAATGGAGGGTGTATCGGGGCAGATAGGGGATCTCCTGGACGGAATCAAGTCGGAATGCAGGCAATCTGACCGCATATCTTAATCGATAAAGACCGAGAAAGAAATTTAATTTAAACCCTGTAGATGCAGGGAGAAAGACCTCAACAAAGATACAATGTATCGCGCAATTTTTGAAAATTCTCCGAGTTGAATAATGATATTTGACAGGCAGGGGCTCTGCCTGATGGTCAACGGGCCTGGGCTTGCCATGATGGGCCTTTCAGAAAGCGACGTGCTGCAAAAAAATCTTTCCGACTTCTGGCCGGAGGACGCTCGCCCGAAAGTTATTGAAAAAACAAATCAGGTCCTGGGAGGCATAGCTTCTTCTTTTGAGGGTGTATACATTCGCCCTGACGGAGAAGAGGTTCTTTGGAGCGTGAAGCTCACACCTTTATATAGCAATGGCGGGGGACCTAACGGTTTTGCGTCTATCAGTACCGATATTACCAACCACAGACGGATCGAAGACGAGTTGGAAAGATACCGGGAACATCTTCAGAAGCTGGTAGACCAGCGCACGGCAGAGTTAAACGCCGCTGTTTTGAAGGCTGAAGAGGAAAAAGCCCGGGCTGAAGGTATTATAGCAGCCGTAGGGGATGGCATCAGCATTCACGGCACCGATTTCAGGATCCTTTACCAGAATCAGGCAATGAAGGATTTGCTTGGAGACCATGCCGGCGAGTACTGTTATAAGGCATACCAGGGGAAAGACAGCGTGTGCGGCGACTGCCAACTGGTCATGACCTTCAATGACGGCAAAATTCATAAAAAAGAAGGAAAAGCGGCGACTGATAAGGGCGACATATACACTGAAATAACCGCTTCTCCATTGAGAGATTCGAAAGGGAAGATCATCGCAGGGGTGGAAGTTGTCAGGGATATAACCGGACGGAAGATATCAGAGGAAACGCTCCGCCAGACGAATGAGAGGCTGCGCACCATACTGGATGCGTCGCCGGCGGCAATAATAGCAGTGGATTTGAATGATATGGTGACCATCTGGAGCAAAGCGGCCGAGCAGATATTTGGCTGGAGCGAAAAAGAAATGATTGGCCATTTCTATCCAGTCATGCAAGAAGTCAAAGCCGAAAAATGTCGCACTTTTATTAGGCAAATCCTGGATGGCCAGCCAATCCTTAGCATCGAGGTACGAAGGCGGAGGAAGGACGGCTCTTCTGTCGATATCATGATTTCATCGGCCCCTCTGTATGACTATGGAGGCAAGGTCAGCGGCATATTGTCGGTGGTCACTGATATCACCCAGACAAAAAGGGCTGACTGGGAGCTTAGACTCGCTCATGAGGAACTCAAGCAGATATTTAATACCGCGACCGAAGGAATGGTAGTAATAGACAAGGATTTCAAAGTGATAAGAGTCAATGATACGCTCCTGTCCCTATTGGGAGTGAGCCGCAAAGATGTTTTTGGCAAAAAATGCTATGAAATTTTCCCTTCAGGTTCACTGTGCCATACCAGTAACTGTCCTATGGATAGAACTCTAAGGGGCGAAGAGAGTGTCGAATTCGAGACAGAAAAACAGCGTCAAGACGGTACGAAATTTCCGGCTATTATAAAGGCGGCCCCGTTCCGGAATCCCGAAGGGGACCTGGTCGGAATCGTTGAAAGCATACGAGACATAAGTGACCGTAAAAAAATGGAAGAGATGATTCTTAAGGCCAAAAATCTCGAATCTATCGGCATTCTGGCCGGGGGGATTGCCCATGATTTCAATAATCTTTTTCAAGGCATTGTGGGCAATATCAGCATTGCAGCGGGGCACCTTTGTTCGGATGACAAGGCATACAGATACATTAAGCAGGCGGAGAATATATTGGAGATTGCTAAAAGCCTAACCGGTCAGTTGCGTACTTTTTCCAAAGGAGGAGAGCCTGTAAAAAGACTGATCAATATAGGAGGAAAAATCAGAAAATGGGTCAGCTTCTCATTGAGCGGCTCGAACCTTAAGACGGATTTCAGGATCGAAGAAGGTTGTTGCCGCGTGGAAATTGACGAAGGACAAATAAGGCAGGTCATTCAGAATCTGGTTCTCAATGCAAGGGACGCCATGCCCCATGGAGGCACATTAACGATTACGGTCCACAGGACATATCTGGGGGAAGTGCAGGAAAAGACTGGCCTGAAAGAAGGCATGTATATGAAGATATCGGTAAAGGACGAGGGCATCGGCATACCCGAACAGCTTGTGCCAAAAATATTCGATCCCTATTTTTCAACAAAGACAACAGGAAATCAAAAGGGCACGGGGCTGGGGCTCACGATCTGTTATTCGATCATGAACAAGCATGGAGGGGCCATTACCGCGGAGTCCAACAGGCCGGAGGGGTCTACCTTCACCATATTTCTCCCCGTTTCGGAAGACAAAGCGCCCGAGGTGCCCGAGGAGAAAGAATTCCGAAGGCCTTCGCAGGTCTGCAAAGGCAGGGTGCTGGTCATGGATGACGAAAAGATGATCCTCGATGTGGCCAGAATTTATCTGGAGCAGCTCGGATATGAATGTGAGACGGCAAAGGAGAGTGACGAAGCGGTCGAAATATATAGGAAAGCGGCTGTGGCGGGGTGTCCTTTTGATGCGGTGATACTTGATCTGACCGTGCCGAAAGGAAAAGGGGGAATAAGTGCAATTGCAGGGCTCCTTAAAATAAATCCTAATGTCAAGGCGCTGGTGTCTAGTGGGTACTCTGAAGATCCGGCCGTGAGCAATTACAAGCAACTTGGGTTCCAGGGCGTCCTTGCAAAACCGTATACTATTAAGCAGTTGAGCGATGCCCTTTTACGGCTTAGCGAGAGGTTCGCATCGTAAAAAAGTGATGGACGGATTTTTTACGCCGCCCCTTTTTTTTCATATAGAATGTGTTTATATTCTCGAAAATGTAAGTTAGCGAGTTGTTATGATTGAATAAGTTAGAGATCGAAGATAGCTGACAAAGTTATCTTTTTAAGTGAAAAATGCTGGCAATAATAATAAAATCTACGGAATCAAATATTTAAATTTCAATTCTGGGGCTCTGCATAAATGGGGTATTTAATAAATTATAGCCGTGTAGAAACAATCCTGCACCGCATATCACAATGGAGCTTTTCCATAGTTTTGGCTATAGGCGCAGTATCTTTAGTGGGCTGGTATTCAGATTTGCTCATTATCGCGAGCGTACAACATCGATATGTTCCAATAGCGCCAAGCACCGCATTCTGTTTTCTTATATTTAGCTTTTTATTACTCGCTTATATGTTGAAACGTCAGAGTCATATCAGACAGATAATTGCCATGTCCGGAACCGTGCTGATTTTTTCGATTTGTTTTGCAATACTCGTTAGTTTTTTCCTTGGGAAAAAATTTAGCATTGAGCATCCGTGGATCGAATCTCCACGAAATATTGGTAATATCGCTGCAGGCTATATGTCACCTGTTACCTCTACACTTTTTCTAGTTGCAACATCAGGTTTCATATGCTTGCTCGTTTCAGAAAGATTGCTATCAGCAAGAAAATCAAATTTCAAAAAGATAGCCTCTTACGCAGCAACGGTCGTGATTGGCGCAGGATTTACTATTATTTTGGGTTATTTACAAGGATCCCCACTACTGTATGGAGGGAACATAATACCAGTATCGCTTCCCACCGCAATAGAATTTGAGCTTCTTGGTTTGGGAATTCTGTCTGCCTGTGGACCCTATTCCCCACTCATAAGAATTTTTGTGGAGCCAAATGTCAAAAGTCGGTTAATGAGGGCCTTTGTTCCAGCTACAATTGTTATTACTTTTATTGATGGTTTTTTATATCATGAGACCTTTGTCACAGCGACTAATCCGGCGCTGGCAACTTCGATAATTGCATTTTTGTCAATAATGATAGTAGGGTTTATCGTTTCTAAAATAGCAAGTTCTGTAGGAAATGACATAGACCGGGAGCATGCTGAACGCGATCGCATCGAGGAAGCCTTAAAAGAATCATCCATGAAAGATGCACTGACTGGTCTTTATAACAGGCGCTTCCTCCAGGAATATGAGGAAAGTCTTGTGGCCCGGGTGCGGCGTAGAGACAAGCTAATCGGACTTATTATGAGCGACTTGGATTTTTTCAAGAATGTCAATGATATTTACGGACACGATATTGGCGATGCAGTGCTAAAGGAAACTGCTGAAATATTAAAAAATACCGTCCGCGCCTCCGATATAGTCGTAAGGTTTGGTGGAGAGGAATTCCTCATAGTCTTGATGGATCTCGCGGAGGGAGAAGCTATAAGAATAGCAGAGATGACAAGAAAAAAAATTGAAAGTGCTGAATTGAGAGTCAATGACAGTATCCTGAAAAATACAATCAGCCTTGGTATTAGTGAATTTCCATCGGACACGGAAAATTTTTGGGAAAGCGTTAAATTTGCTGACGTCGCCCTCTATGAAGCAAAAAACAGCGGCCGAAACAAATGCGTCAAGTTTACTAAAGAGATGCGGAAAGCCGGTTAGGTAAAAATATTGGATTCTGGATGTGTTCATTACGAATGGTAAAAAACAGTTTTACAAGTTTGAAACTGCGCGGGTTGGAGGACAAACTCTGCACAATTTGTATTATATTGGAGGTCTTGTCAATAGGTGTGTAAAAAGCCATTAGGCGGCCATCCTTTCGAGCGCCTTTGAAGCATCCTTTGCGACCCCGTCGACGAATTTTTTCCCTTTATAAACATCAGACAATAACCAGTATCCTTTTAAAGTACGGAAACTCTTTTCGGCGACCTGTAAAAGTTTCCAGATCATTGCCGTTGCGTTTTGGACCTTCTTGAACCGTTTCGCCGCATCCGTCCTCAATCTCACTGCGCTGAAAGGTGACTCCACAATATTAGTTGTCCGGAGGTGAATCCAGTGTTCTTTCGGGAATGAGTAAAACGTGACCATCCGGTTCCAGTCGGTAAAGAGCTTCTCTACCGCTTTCGGATAATCTCTGTTGTAACGGGTGGAGAATGCATTCCTGAGCCGCTCGCATTCTGAAAGGGTCTCCGCGTAAGGAATGAGTTTAAGATATTCTCCGGCTTCGGTACGTATCCTTTTAGGGAAACAATCCAAGACATTGCGAATCTTATGGTTCCAGCAGCGCTGCTCATTTCCCTGGGGATGAAGCTCGCTAAGAGCAGACCATATTCCGAGATGGCCGTCGGCGATCGTCAGCTTGCCCAATTTCAGGCCGCGGGCGGACAGGTCCCTCAGCACTGCGCTCCAGGACTCCTTGCTCTCGCGATATCCGCTTTCGCAGGCCAGGATGACTTTCTTGCCGTTGGTGAGCGCGCCGATTATTACC